>NZ_JAPDBZ010000038.1:0-31454 GCF_027705505.1 Aeromonas sp. QDB56 | reverse complement strand
TCAAGCGTCTCCTGCTCGACCTGAAAGGAGATATACCAGTGCCCGGCTGCTTGGCTGACGGTCGCGTTTTTAATTTTTCCTTCAACTGGCTGGGACTGGCGAAACTTGACCCACGCCAGCCCGGCAGGAAGCTTCACGCGACCTTTTTCAAGGCGGCAATACTTGTCAAAGTTGACGAAGCGGATTGAGTCGCGGTTGTCGCTTTTCTTCTTGAAAACGGGAGCCTTGGCGGCGAGTTTTTTATCAAAGCAGCGCATCCACGCGCCGTGCAAGTCTTTGAGTTTCTGCTGGAGGTTGTCGGTATATGCCTCGGTCAGAAAGGCCATTTCTGGGTCTTTCTTCCAACTGGTGAGCATCCGGTTCAGCTCAAAGGCAGAAGGCAGTTTTTCGCCAGCATCCAGAATGCGCTTTGTCTCTGCCAGCCCGTGATTCCAGACATAACGAGCACAACCGCCCAACTGGCGCAGGCGTTGCGCTTGTTGTTCGGTCGGTTCGAGTCGGAATTTGTAGGCTTTCAGAATTTGCATTTAGCGCTCAGTGTGTAGCATTATTGCCATATCTATTAAGCCCGATTGAGTGACAGAATGCAATTCACTAAAATTAATAAATCACGCCATGCGGCCTACGTTTTGCACGTACATTTGGTGTTTATCACCAAGTATCGAAAGCCGATACTGGGGGATCTGCATCACGCTTCCTTCGGTCAGTGTGCGGCAGAGGTTTGCAGAGATTTTGGTGCGGAACTGAAAGAGTGTGACGGAGAGGCTGATCATGTTCACATGCTGATAGAGTACGCGCCAACGGTGCAGCTATCGGTACTGGTGAACTCGTTAAAGGCGGTCACATCAAGGCGACTGCGTAATGAATTTCTGGACTTGAGAGGTGCTTACAGCAAACCCGTACTCTGGTCACGCTCTTACTTTGCGGGCTCTTGCGGCGGAGCACCGTTGGAGGTGATCAAGCAATACATTCAAAACCAGCGGGGCTGACGCCCCGGCGAAATTCCCCTCCCACCTACGTCGGAGGGAGTCCCCTTTCGCATTTAAGATGGGAGAGCCAGGCCGTGGCGACCCAGGAGATCAACCAAGCCTATCAGGGGAAGACCGACAAGGGCGTTGGGATCACGCCCCTCCAGCGCCTTGAACAAGACGATGCCCATTCCCTCGCACTTGAAGCTGCCGGCACAATCCAGAGGACGTTCGGCCTCCACATAGCGACGGATGGCGGCTTCATCGAGCGAACGAAAATGCACGGTGAAAGGCTCGACGAGCTGCTCGGCATGGCCATTTGCAGCATTGATCACGCACAGCCCGGTGTAAAAGATGACGCGCTTGCCTTGTGCCCGCAGCAACTGCTCGACCGCCTTCTCCACCGTGCCGGGTTTGCCGAGGATCTGCCCGTCACAGACGCACACCTGATCTGAACCGATGATCAATCCTTGATCACGGTCAGCGGCAACGGCATTCGCCTTGGCAAACGCCAATCTGCTGACCAGAGCTTCTGCGGTCTCCCCGTGTCGCGCCGTCTCATCGACTTGAGGCGCAGCACAGTGAAATGGCTGACCGAGTTTTTCCAGCAAGGTCTTGCGGTAGGACGAGGTGGACGCGAGGATCAAGGAAGGCTGCATGTTTTGATGATATCCATTTATAAATCAATTGGTTGATTCTATCTGTGCAGATGGGGCCACGCAAACAGGAGATGTCTACAGCGGGACTCGCCTAATTAGCGGGAAGCATGCATGCTGAGGAAACCACAGCACAAACACAAGAGATCGGAATTGAGCGTGATGACACGATATGCGGCCTTGGTCATGGCACTGATCTCCTTCGCCAGCTGGACAGGGACATGGCAACTTCGCCAGGGGGATGAGGGGGTGATGCTTTGGACCCAGCCACATCCTCCGACCTCTTTTCAGGCCTTACGTCTGGAGATGCGGGTGAATGCCGATCCTGGCGCGCTGATCACGGTGCTGCGGAACACGGCGCGCCATGAAGAGTGGTTGCCCCAGAGCCGTGAAGTCAGGGTGCTGGCCAGATCGGGTCCCGACGATGATCTGGTCTATACCCGCCTGGCATCTCCCTGGCCGGTGCAAGACAGGGAGCTCATCACCCGCTCCCATCTGAGTCGACGCATTGATTGCAGCCTGACTCTCGAGGTGTGGGCAGAGCCGAATGCCCTGCCATTGCATGCAGGGCTGTTCCGGATCCAGGAAAGCGCCGGACGGTGGGAGGCGCTCCCCCAACGGGATGGCAGCACACTCGTTCGGCTCGAAACCTATACCAACCCGGGCAACAACTTGCCGGGCTGGCTGGTCAATCCCATTGCTATCAAGGCTGCCGTGGGCAGTTTCAAAGCCATACGCCGACTGATGGAAGCCGAGCCCAGAGTGGCTGCGACACCAGGCCTGATGGGGAGCGACCCGCGCTGTTCTGCCACCTGATGAGACACCAAGGAGCACATCCGGTGGACAGACAGGGGAGGGGAACAGGATCCTGTGCCAGATCCTGCACGATATGGCATAATCGGCCACCGATGAGCACAAGTTCCTCTTGCAGGGGCCTGTGAAGGTAAAATCATCGGCGGTAAGGACTTTTTCCTTTGACTATCCCTTGTTGGACCTATAATATTCGCGCCCTATGCAAAAGGTGAAGTTGCCCGTTAAGGTTGATCCAGTCCGTAATGCCTTGAAGCTACTCGATTATGTCGGGATAGTGGAAAAGTCGCAGATGCCCAGGCTGGAGGAATCAACCGAAGGCTTGCGAAGTGATGTGGATGTCACACTGCACTTTGGCAAAGATGTCCAGAAGTTGACCGTTATGAAAGGCACTGCCCATGCCAAGGTCGACCTGGTTTGCCAGCGTTGTGGTGAGACGTTTGAACACCTTTGTGAAGCTAGTTTTATTTACACTCCGCTGTTCGAAAGAACAAACGAGGAAGAACTGCCGGAAGCTTATGAGCCCATTGAGTTGGACGAAAACGGCGAGATAGATCTTCATCAAATCCTGGAGGATGAACTCATCCTCTCGTTGCCTCAGGTAGCCATGCATCCGATGGATGTGTGTCCCAGAGGAAACATGGAGATGACCTGGGGTGAAATCGAACCTGCTGATGAGCGGCCGAATCCCTTTGCAGTTCTTGAAGCGCTCAAACGTAAGTGAATTTTAGGAGTTAGCCTACCATGGCCGTACAACAGAACCGTAAAACCCGCGCCAAGCGTGGCATGCGTCGTTCCCACGATGCGCTGACCACCGCTGCCCTGACTGTTGATCAGACCAGTGGCGAAATTCATCGTCGTCACCACGTGACTGCTGATGGTTTCTACCGCGGTAAAAAGGTAATCGCTTAAGGATTGCCTTTGTCTACGCAAATTGTCGCGCTAGACATAATGGGGGGAGATATCGGCCCCTCGGAAACAGTGCCTGCCGCCGTGCAGGCACTGTCTCTTCTACCCCAGCTAAAACTTGTTCTGGTCGGTGATCAACACCAGACTGCCCCTCTTCTGCAGCAATATGGCCTGCTCAATCACCCTCGCGTTCGTCTCGTGCATGCCTCCCAGGTCGTGGGCATGGGCGAAAAGCCTATCGTGGCGCTGCGTACCCTGAAAGACTCCTCCATGCGCGTGACCCTGGATCTGGTCAAGAGCGGCGCTGCCGATGCCTGTGTCAGTGCAGGCAACACCGGTGCCTTGATGGCCATGGCCAAGTGCGTGCTCAAATCCTTGCCCGGTGTTGACCGGCCAGCCCTTATCAAGGCGCTGCCCACATTGGGTGGAAAACGGACCGTGATGCTGGATCTGGGTGCGAACGTGAGCTGTGATGCCGACACCTTGCTGCAATTTGCCGTGATGGGCGCCGTGGTTGCAGAGAAGGTCGAGGGGATACCTTCACCCAGAGTGGCACTGCTCAACGTGGGGGAGGAGGAGATCAAGGGCAACGACCTGGTGCGCCACAGCGCCGAGTTGCTGCGCCAATGCTCCGCCCTGAATTTTGTCGGTTTTATCGAGGGTGACAGGATCTTCAGCGGCGAGTGCGACGTGATCGTCTGCGACGGTTTCGTGGGCAACGTGGCGCTCAAGACCGCGGAGGGGGTGGTGCGGATGATGGCCGAACTGGCCGGATATCCGCGCAAAAAACGCAGTTTTCTTGGTCGACTCGCCGGATTTATGTTCAAACGGCGTTTCTCTTACCTGAACCCCGACCAGTATAATGGCGCGAGTCTGTTAGGATTGCGCGGCATTGTGGTAAAAAGCCATGGGCGGGCCGAGCGCCGCGCTCTGTGTCATGCGATTCTGCTGGCTGCACAAGAAGCCAGACATCAACTTCCATTGCAAATTGCAGATCGCCTTGAATCTGTCTTTTCCGACAGGGATTTATAAAACTCTATGCATAGCAAAATTCTGGGTACTGGCAGTTATCTGCCGAGTTCGGTTCGTACCAACGCCGATCTTGAACAGATGGTTGAAACCAGTGACGAATGGATCGTGGAACGCACCGGGATCCGTGAACGCCGTATCGCCGGAGCCGACGAAACCGTCGCGACCCTTTCCCATCAGGCGGCCTTGCGTGCGCTTGATGCGGCAGGTCTGACTGCCGCCGATCTGGACATGATAGTGCTGGCCACCACCAGCGCAGAGAATGCCTTCCCAGCTGCTGCCTGTGAACTGCAGGGGCTGCTTGACGTACCGGGGATCCCGGCGTTTGACGTAGCCGCCGCCTGTGCCGGCTTTACATATGCTCTCGCAATCGCCGATCAGTTCGTCAAATCCGGCGCTGCTCGCCACGTGCTGGTTGTCGGTGCGGACGTGCTGTCACGCATGTGCGATCCCGAGGATCGCGGCACCATCATCCTGTTCGGGGATGGGGCAGGGGCCGTGGTCATCGGTGCCAGCGACACTCCTGGCATCCTCTCCACCCATCTGCATGCCGATGGCCGTTATGGCGAGCTGCTGAAACTGCCGCAGCCCCGTCGCGGCATGCCGGGTGCCGAGCTCGAAGCCTACATGTACATGAAGGGCAACGATGTCTTCAAGGTGGCGGTGACACGCCTTAGCGAGATCGTGACCGAAACCCTGGCTGCGGCCAACGTCGAGCCGAGCGAGCTGGACTGGCTGGTGCCCCATCAAGCCAACTTCCGCATCATCAATGCCACCGCGAAGAAACTCGGCATGGGGCTCGACAAGGTGATTCTGACCCTGGATCGTCATGGCAATACCTCCGCGGCCTCCGTGCCCATCGCCTTCGATGAAGGGGTGCGCGATGGTCGCATCAAACCCGGCCAGCTGGTCCTGCTGGAAGCCTTCGGCGGCGGTTTTGCCTGGGGCTCTGCGCTGGTTCGCCTCTGATACCGAGCGGTGCCCGGTCCTCGGGCGCCCGCTTACCGAATTCGTCTTACCTTAAAGGAATCAATGATGACCCGATTTGCCATTGCCTTCCCGGGACAAGGCTCCCAGAGCGTCGGCATGCTGGCCGAGCTGGCCGAGCAACACGCCGTGATTAAAGAGACCTTCGCCGAGGCGAGCCAGGTGCTGGGTTATGACCTGTTTGCCCTGGTTATGGCAGGCCCGGCCGAGGATCTCAACAAGACCTGGCGTACCCAGCCAGCGCTCTTGACCGCCTCCGTCGCGCTGTGGCGCCTGTGGCAACAACAAGGCGGGGCAACCCCTGCCGTGATGGCCGGCCACAGCCTGGGGGAATACTCCGCTCTGGTGTGCAGCGGCGCGCTGGCGTTTGCCGATGCCGTCAAACTGGTCGAGCTGCGTGGTCTGGCCATGCAGGAAGCCGTACCGGAAGGCACTGGCGCCATGGCTGCCATCATCGGTCTGGACAACGAGAGCATCGCTGCCAACTGTGAGAAAGCGGCCCAGGGGCAGGTGGTCTCTCCGGTCAACTTCAACTCTCCGGGCCAGGTGGTCATCGCCGGCCACAAAGAGGCGGTCGAGCGTGCCAACGTGCTGATGAAAGAGTCAGGTGCCAAACGTGCTCTGCCGCTGCCGGTCTCCGTGCCCTCCCACTGCGCCCTGATGAAGCCTGCCGCAGAAAAGCTGGCCGCCGCCCTGGATGGGATCGAGATCAAGGTTCCTGCCATCGCCGTCATCAATAATGTCGACGTCTCTTGTGAGCAGGATCCTGCCGCCATCAAGCAAGCCCTGGTGCGTCAGCTGTTCAGCCCGGTTCGCTGGACTGAAACGGTAGAGCGCATGGCAAACGACGGTGTAACCCTCGAAATCGAGATGGGCCCGGGCAAGGTGTTGACCGGCTTGGCCAAGCGTATCGATGCGCGAGTGGAAGGTATTCACGCCAACGACGCCGCCTCGTTCGAGCAGGCGCTGGCCCAGATCAAGTAAACAGGAGCAAGTCATGAGTTTTACCGATAAGGTTGTGTTGGTCACTGGCGCCAGCCGTGGCATTGGTCGTGCGATTGCGGAGACGTTTGCTGCTCGTGGCGCCAAAGTCGTGGGGACCGCGACCAGCGAGAGCGGTGCCGAGGCGATCAGTGCTTACCTGGGTGAGCAAGGCTGCGGCATGGCACTGAACGTGACCAGTCAGGAATCCATCGAAACCGTCTTCGCCGCCATCAAGGCGCGTTTTGGCAACATCGACATCCTGATCAACAACGCCGGCATCACCCGCGACAACCTGCTGATGCGGATGAAGGATGACGAGTGGAACGAGATCATCGACACCAATCTCACCTCCCTGTACCGTCTGAGCAAGCCAGTATTGCGAGCCATGATGAAGAAGCGCAACGGTCGCATCATCAGCATCGGTTCCGTGGTCGGTACCATGGGCAACGCCGGTCAGGTCAACTATGCTGCTGCCAAGGCGGGTCTGGTTGGCTTTACCAAGTCGCTGGCCCGTGAAGTGGCATCTCGTGGCATCACGGTGAATGCGGTTGCTCCCGGTTTCATCGAGACCGACATGACCAAGGCGCTCAATGAAGAGCAGCGCGCCGGCATCATGAATCAGGTGCCTGCCGCCCGTTTGGGCGATCCGAAAGAAATTGCTGCCGCTGTGGTATTCTTGGCATCGGATGATGCCGCCTATATTACCGGCGAAACCCTGCATGTTAATGGCGGGATGTACATGGTGTAATCAATTTGTCGTGAGTTCTGTTCAAATTTGCGATAATACGCCGAAGTTTGGCACATTTCGTGGTTTGACCAGCGGCAAGTCACTTGCAAACTCACGTCAATTGAATACACTACCCCAACCAGACGCAATAGCGTATTTTTAAAGGAAAATTCAGGTCATGAGCAACATCGAAGAACGCGTAAAGAAAATCATCATCGAACAACTGGGTGTTAAAGAAGAAGACGTGAAGAACGCTGCCTCCTTCGTCGACGACCTGGGCGCTGACTCTTTGGATACCGTTGAACTGGTAATGGCGCTGGAAGAAGAATTCGATACCGAAATTCCTGATGAAGAAGCCGAGAAGATCACCACTGTTCAAGCGGCTATCGACTACATCACCGCTAATCAGGAATAAGTTCCTGTTCTGAAAGAAGCGGCCCAAGGGCCGCTTCTTTTATGTTTACCCCTTTCAAAACACCTCTCGGAGACTACCTCAGTGTCAAAACGCAGAGTCGTGGTGACCGGCTTGGGGATGCTTTCCCCGGTAGGCAACACTGCCGAATCCAGCTGGCAAGCCCTGCTCAACGGGCAGAGCGGCATTTCCCTCATCGACCACTTTGATGCAAGCGAGTTCGCAACCCGTTTCGCAGGCCTGGTCAAGGATTTCGACCCCGAAGAGTTCGGCATCAACCGCAAAGAAGCCCGCAAGATGGATCTCTTCATCCAGTATGGCGTGGCGGCGGGTGTTCAGGCCCTGGAAGATTCCGGCCTGATCATCAACGAAGAGAACGCGGAGCGGGTAGGCGTTGCCATCGGCTCCGGTATCGGCGGTCTGGGTCTGATTGAGCAGAACCACAGCAGCCTCATCAATGGCGGCCCCCGCAAGCTGAGCCCTTTCTTCATTCCGTCCACCATCATCAATATGGTGTCCGGTCATCTTTCCATCATGAAAGGCATGCAGGGCCCGAACATCGCCGTGACAACCGCCTGTACCACGGGTACCCATGCCATCGGCATGGCTGGCCGGATGATCGCCTATGGCGATGCGGACGTGATGGTCGCCGGTGGTGCCGAGAAAGCCTCCACCCCCATGGGCATGGGCGGCTTTGCCGCTGCCAAGGCGCTCTCCACCCGCAATGACGAACCACAGAAGGCGAGCCGCCCCTGGGACAAGGATCGCGACGGTTTCGTGCTGGGCGACGGTGCCGGCGTACTGGTGCTGGAAGAGTATGAACATGCCAAGGCTCGCGGCGCCAAGATCTATGCCGAGCTGGTCGGCTTTGGCATGAGCGGGGATGCCTATCACATGACGGCCCCTCCCTCGGACGGCGATGGTGGCGCACGCGCCATGAAGAACGCCATCAAGGATGCTGGCATTGCACCCGAGCAGATCGGTTACATCAATGCCCACGGTACCTCCACCCCCCTTGGGGATGTGGCAGAGCTGCGCGGCATGAAGAAGGTGTTTGGTGAACATGCCAGCGCCCTGATGGTCAGCTCCACCAAGTCCATGACAGGCCACCTGTTGGGTGCGGCTGGCGCCATCGAGGCGATCATCACCGTGCTCTCTCTGCGTGACCAGATGGTGCCTCCTACCATCAACCTGGACAACCCGGATGATGAGTGCGACCTGGATCTGGTGCCGCATGTTGCCAAGGCCGGCAGCTTCGAATATGCCCTCTCCAATTCCTTCGGTTTTGGCGGCACCAATGGCTCCCTGATCTTCAAACGCGTATAATTCGCTCTGGGCGAATGATAAGGCCCGATACGGTAGTATCGGGCCTTTTTTATCGGAGGGATCCCCTTGCTGATTAATGGAATACCCACAGAAACACTGTCAGCCAGGGATCGTGGACTGGCATACGGTGATGGTCATTTCACCACCATGCTGGTGAGGGAAGGGAAGGTACTCTGGTGGCAGGACCATCTGGCCCGGCTGCAACATGCCAACGCCCGGCTTGGTTTTGGCGAGCACTCCTGGGACCTGCTTGCCGACGAGGCGGCGCAGCTTGCTTCTGGGCAGACACAGGCTGTCGTCAAGATAATGCTGACCCGGGGCGCCGGTGGGCGGGGATATGACGGCGCAGGCTGTGACACGCCCACTCGCATCGTCTCTTTGGCACCTTATCCTGAGCATTATCATGATTGGCAGCAAACCGGTATCAATGCCCTGGTATGCCAGCAGCAGCTTGGGGACAGTCCCATGCTCGCCGGTCTCAAGACGCTGGGGCGCCTCGAACAAGTGATGCTGAAGCGCGAACTTGCTGCGCGTGGCGGGGTCGAAGGTATAGTCTTGAACAGCCGGGGATTTCTGGTAGAAGGGGTCAGCGCGAATCTGTTTTGGCGTCGTGGTAGGACGGTGTTCACACCGGATCTCACCCGCGCCGGGATCGATGGCATCATGCGCAAGCGCGTGATGACGATGCTTAAACAGATGGGCATTGAACTGCGTGTCGCAGAGGCTCCATTGGAGTCACTCTGGCAGGCGGAAGAGGTCTGGCTGACCAATACCCTGATGGGGATTGTCCCGGTCACCAGCATCGGGGATATGCACTATCCCAGTCCGGTATTGATTCGCCGTTTACAGGAGCGCTTGGTCATTGAAGTTTAATCGGCTTTACACCCTGCTCGCGGGGGCGGCACTCTCTGTCGCCGTTGCCGGAGGGTACGTTTATCACAAGTGGCAACAGGTGGATACGCTCACCAACAAGGGGCCAACACGCCTCTTTACCGTCGAAAAAGGCGCCCATGCGGCGCGCCTGATTGCCGAACTGGGAGAGGGGGAAACCAGCCCCTGGGCGGTGCGCCTCTGGTTGCGCGGTCATCCCGAACTGGTGGCCATCAAGTCCGGCACCTATGAAATCAAGGAAGGGGCGCCGCTCAAGGAGACTCTCTCTCTCTTTGCTTCCGGCAAGGAGTTTCACTTCAGCCTGACCTTTGTCGAAGGGTCCCGTTTTGAGGATTGGCTGAAGCAACTTTCCAGCGCCCCCTATCTGGAGCGCCTGACTCTGGAGCAGAGCGAAACCGAGCTGGCTCAGGAACTCGGCATCGAAAATGGCAAGCTGGAGGGGTGGTTCCTGCCGGAAACCTACGCCTATACCACTCATGCCAGCGATCTTTCCATCCTGCGCCGCGCCTATCAGGACATGAAAACGTTCCTGAAGGCTTCCTGGGAGAAGCGTCAGGCCAATCTGCCCTACAAGACACCCTATGAGGCGCTCATCATGGCCTCCATCATCGAAAAAGAGACGGGCCAACCGGATGAACGAGCCCAGATTGCCTCTGTGTTCGTCAACCGTCTACGCCTTGGCATGAAGTTGCAGACCGACCCTACCGTCATCTACGGGGTGAAGGAGAGGTACGATGGCAACATTCGCCGCAGCGATTTGACAGACGTGAACCCCTACAACACCTATGTGATCGACGGTCTGCCTCCGACGCCCATCGCCATGCCGGGCAAGGCCTCCATCGAGGCGGCGCTCAACCCCAAATCGACCGACTATCTCTACTTCGTTGCCAAGGGGGGCGGTGCCCACTACTTCTCCAAGACCCTCGATGAACACAATCGGGCGGTGCGTGAATACATATTGAAGAAACCCTAATGTCTAAATTTATCGTGATTGAAGGATTGGAAGGGGCAGGGAAGAGCTCTGCGGTGCGCTATGTGACCGACTATCTGCAAGCCCACGGAGTTGCGCGGATCGAGTGCACCCGGGAGCCGGGCGGCACGCCGCTGGCGGAACGCATGCGGGCCATCGTCAAGGAAGTGCACGACGAGCGCCTGACAGTCGAGGCCGAGCTGCTGTTGATGTACGCCTCCCGGGTACAACTGGTGGAGACCCGGATCAAGCCTGCCTTGGTAGACGGCATCTGGGTAGTGGGCGATCGCCACGATCTCTCCTCCCAGGCCTATCAGGGGGGTGGCCGCGGCATCGATGCGAACCTCATCGGCGCCATCAAACGGGCGGTCCTCGGGGATTTCAAGCCGGATCTGACGCTCTATCTGGACATCGATCCTGCCATCGGCCTGCAGCGGGCCCGCCATCGCGGCGAGCTGGACAGGATTGAGCTGGAGCAGATCGGCTTCTTTGAACGTACCCGCCAGCGTTACCTCGAGTTGGCGGCCGCCGATGATTCCATCCAGGTCATCGATGCCGGGTTGCCCCCTGCGCAAGTCAAAGCCGCCATCGAGGCTGCCCTTGAGCATTATCTGGCAAGCGAGGGGCTATGTATCCCTGGCTGATCCCGGATTGGCATGCCCTGAGCGAGACGGCCCGGGCCGGACGGCTCGGGCACGCCTGGTTGCTGCTAGGAGATCCTGGTCTTGGCAAGGAGCAGCTTGCAGAGCGACTGGCGCGACTGCACCTGTGTCAGCATCCACAACGAGGTGAGCCTTGCGGTCAGTGCCACTCCTGCCAACTGTTTGAGAAGGGGCATCACCCGGATCTTGGCACCCTGGGGCCCGAGGGCAAGACCATAGGTGTCGAAGCCATCCGGGAGATTTGCAGCCGCCTCCAGAGCACATCCCAGCTCGGTCGCGGCAAGGTGGTGATCATTCAGGAGGCGGAGCGCATGACGGAGTCTGCCGCCAATGCTTTGCTGAAGACGCTGGAAGAGCCGGCTGGCGACAGTCTGTTGCTGCTCATCGCATCCCGGGTATCTCGCCTGCTCCCCACCATCTTGAGCCGTTGTCACAAGCATGTCTGCCAGCTCCCCTCTGAGGGGGAGACCCTTGCCTGGCTCGCCGAGCAGGGCCATCAGGCCACCCTGGCCCAGGTGCGGATCTGCCAGGGTGCGCCGCTGCGGGTGCTGAGCTACATCGAAGCACAGCAAGATGATGCCAGACGGGCATTGCTCGACGGATTTGTCTCGCTGGCATCGGCCCCCACCCGTGCGGCGAATGTCTGTGCCCAGTTGGCCGAGGATACTCAGGTCCGGCTGCACTGGTTGCAGCTCTTCCTGTGTGATGCCCTCAAGCTTCAGGCTGGCTGCGGCCATCATCAACTGGCAATGCCGGATCTTGCATCACTCAGCCAGCAACTGGCAGAGAAACACTCCAGCGAACGGCTCCTGGAAGCCGAACAGCAGCTGGTTATGCTGAAAGGGGCTTGTCAGCCAGGACAGCTTTCCAATCCCACCATCCATTTGATGAACTGGCTCAATCGCTGGTTATAAACAAGGTTGTCTATGTTACTCGTTGATTCCCATTGCCATCTCGATCGCTTGAGTTATGGTTCCAAGCAGACCGACATGGCCGATGTACTGGCCAAGGCGGCGCAGCAGAGCGTGGGATATTTTCTCTGCGTGAGTGTGACCCAGGCCCAGTTCCCGACCATGATGGAGGCCATCGCTCCCTATCCCCAGGTGTTTGCCTCCTGCGGTGTTCACCCGCTCAATCAGGATCCCGGGGTGGATGCTGCCTTGCTGCTGACTCAGGCGGCCGATGAGAGAGTGGTGGCCATTGGCGAAACCGGGCTCGACTACTTCTATTCACCGGAAAACAAGGATGTACAGCAAGCCTCTTTCCGCGAACATATCCGGGTAGCCCGGGCACTGAACAAACCGCTCATCATCCACACCCGGGATGCCCAGGAAGACACGCTGCGGATCATGCGAGAGGAGGGGGCCGAACAGGTGGGCGGAGTGCTGCACTGCTTCACCGAGTCCCTCGAAATGGCCGAGGCCGCGATGGCAATGGGGTTCTATATTTCCATCTCGGGAATAGCCACTTTCAAGAACGCCTCAGCCCTGCAGGCCGTGGTCAAGGCGTTGCCCCTGGAACGACTGCTGGTTGAAACCGACTCTCCCTATCTGGCACCGGTTCCGCACCGGGGGAGGGAGAACGAGCCGGCCTTTGTTCGCGACGTTGCCCAATTTATCGCGGATCTTCGCCAGATTCCGCTCGCTGAATTGGCGGAGGCCACCAGCCACAATTTCTTCGAGTTGTTCAAGTTGGCAAAGCGATAACAGACAACGCCCCGCATAGCGGCAATGCTGTTCAGATAAGCACTTTTTTGACTGATTATTCATAAATTGGATTTGAGTTGAGGGGGCAAGGCTGTGTCCAGTCGATCTTCCTCCAGCCTTTATCCAGCGGGGCTTGCAATAGAAAGAGGGAGGCATCATGCCTCCCTCGCTTTTTTGTCCTGATACTACGTGGACTGGAACTCAAATTCTCTTAAGTGAACAGCATTGCCGCATAGCGGGGCGTTTTACTATGACAATTTGCACTATCATGATCCATCCAAAAACAATCATGCCAAGTTGTTATCTCTCATTTTGTATGGTGGGTGCTGACGAGATTAAATCGCCAGCACCTGATAAAACGGAGCAGGGATGACAGAGTGCTTGAGGAATCAATGAGGGAGCTGAAATGGGTTAAAGCAGTCTTCATAAGTATCGATAATATTCATTATCGATACTTGATAGATCTGGAAGATCCTGTAAGATCCACCGAAACTCCGCTTTAAATCATAGAGTTAAGTGAACTACCCAAGCCTTCAAAACCCAGTTCAGCAATCCTTGCAAAGCGTCTTCGATCCTCAGCTGAACAGCCGGGCAAGACGCTTCCTGCGCAGTGCTAAAGCCGACTCCACCCTCAATGCCTATCAGGCAGATACCCGTATCTTTGTCTCCTGGTGCCAGCTCCACGGGCTGGAGCCCTTGCAGACGACACACCACGACATCATGAATTTTCTGGCGGATCAGGCCGACGGTATCCTGGCCAACTGGGTCTGGCTCGACAAGGAGGAAGGAAAGGGGGAGCTTCGCAACGGGGAACCTCGCAAACCGGCCACCCTGGTAAGACGGCTTGCCGGCATTCGCTATGCCTTCAAGCAGAAGGGGATCCACCCCATGCCGACCGAGCATGCGGAGATCAAGGAGATGATGCGGGGCATAGTACGGCTCGGTGATAACCGCAAACGCAAAACGGGGGCGCTGACCCTGAAACCATTGGCCTGCGTACTGGACGAGATAGATACCAGCAATCTGGCGGGACTTCGGGATTACACCCTGTTGCTGCTGATGTTCAGTGGCGCCTTGCGCCGATCGGAAGCGGCCAGGATCGAGGTGGATGACGTGCAGTTTGTGGGGCAGGGGATACGCCTTCGTCTCAAACCAAGCAAACATCAGCTCCATGAATCGGAGATAGCACTCATTCCGGGCACCCGGTATTGCCCAGTGTCTGCACTGCAACAATGGCTGAAAAGAAGCCGGATTGCTGAGGGCCCCCTGTTTCGCCGGATGAATCGCTGGGGACAGCTTATGGCAGATCCCCTGGGGCCGCAAGGCATCAACCTGATGATCAAGCGGCGAACCGGTCAGGCCATCGACGATCTCCACGTCAGTGGCCACAGTTTGCGGCGGGGGTTCATCACCTCGGCGGTGACGGCGGGCAAACCGATGAACAAGATCATCGAGGTGACCCGGCACAAGGACATGCGCACCTTGCAGGAATATTTCGATGATGCACACAAGTTCTCGGATCACGCCCTGGATGGGTTGTTATAGAGAACCGCGCCTCTCTATTTTTTATGTTAAATGATATCCTGTTGATCTGGTGGTATATTCATGTCGTCCTCCACAGACATCATAACGGCGGGAGAGGCGTAATCCGATTTACTTTCGTAGAAGATGCCAACGAAAAATGAGAGATAACATTCACGATGTAGACATGTCGGAAGGTCACGATAGCCAGGAATTGAAGAAAAGCGCTGCGCAAGAGAATGCCGAACGGCAGCGCCAGCACGTGAAGCGCAAGCAGGAAACCCACAGCCGGTTGCAATGCTGGATAAGCAATCGTCATGCAGAGAGGTTGGCCATGCTGGGGCAACAACTGGAAGACAGTCAGGCCTCCATCATCGAGCAGGCGATCGATCTGCTCTATCAGCACGAACTGCAACAAACGACCAACGCGCAGCAGAGCGATCTCCCCGAGTCGGCAGACATGCTCGAATAGACGATGGTATCGTGCCGGCATGGTTGAAAAAGGAAGACAAAAAAAGCCAGGTACGAATTCCTTGTACCTGGCATAGGGGAATTGGCTCCTTGCAGAGCCGTGCGCTAACTGGTATGCGGATAGCCTTAAGCTTAGACAAGGCTCTAGGCATTTCAAGAACCGGATAAAAGTTGAACCAGAGTGGGGGTTTTTCAGACTCGAACAGGCGCTGTTTTTGCTCGAGCGACCCCACTCTCACGCATTGAACAGGTTGTTATCCCGTACCAGCTCCCGGGGCAGGGCATTCTTGATGCGACTCCCCACCCATTTCCCCATGCCGAGCGGGTGCCCCTGGTAACGAACGATCACTTCCCCAGTCCCGGCATCCTGCTCTGGCCAGACATCTCGTCCCATCATGAATTCACGGGCATTGGAGGCATCCAGCTCGACGCATCCCTTACTCGCCTCATGGCCGTAAGCCAGAGCCCATTCATGGGTCAATCGATATCCCTTCTTGAAGGTCTCAGCCAGCTTGATGCCGATGCGATCGAAGCGCAGCTTCCCCTGTACCTGCTCGAAGGCGTGAGGGAAGAGCCAGATCTCGTCATTGCGGCCAAACAGTTGGCCATGGGGCACGATGCCAAAATTCCCTTCAATCTCCCGCAGCATGGGGCCAGCCTCTTTCTCTGGCAGCGGCGAGAAGGGGAACTTGCCGAGCTTGCCCGGTTTGAACATGGTGTTGGGCACGGAGTGATGCTTGCGCAACCGGGCGACGAAAAATCCTTCACTGTCGAAGATCTGGGGCCAAACGTGCAAGTATCCCTCCGGTGTACAGGCTTTCTCCGCTCCCGGAAAGAGATCGGCCAACGAGTCAAAGCTGAAGGCATCACCGAACTTCTCCTGCAACGACTGACAGACGGCCTGATTCTCTTGCAGGCTCAGGGTGCAGGTGGAGTAGACCAGTACGCCGCCGGGTTTGAGGGCGTGAAAAGCGCTCTCCAGCAGGCCACGCTGCACCGCGGCAATCTCGTCGATGCTCTCGAGACTCCAGTTGCGCAGCGCGTCTTCATCTTTTCGCACCGTCCCCTCGCCGGAGCAGGGGGCGTCGAGCAGGATGGCGTCGAAGGTTTCAGGCAGCCATTGGCCAAAGACCTTGGCATCGAAATGGGTCATGCCGACGTTGGTCACACCGCAGCGCTGGATATTGGCGCTCAGCACTTTCAACCTGCTGCTGGAAAACTCGTTGGCGATCAGCATGCCGCGGTTTTCCATCAGCGCCGCGATCTGGGTAGTCTTGGAGCCAGGGGCGGCGGCCGCGTCCAGCAACATGCCATCCCCTCGGGTTTGCTCACTGGCAAAGAGCGCCATCACCGGCAACATGGAGCTCGCTTCCTGGATATAGAAGAGGCCGCACAAATGCTCGGCCGTGTTGCCAAGGGGAACGCTCTCATCGCTGCGGGTGAGCCAGAAGCCGGCTGCACACCAGGGCACGGGATCCAGCTGCCAACCAAGCGGCGCCATACGGGCGACAAACTCGGATACCGTGATCTTGAGGGTGTTGACCCTGATGCTGCGCCGCAGCGGCTGCCGGCAACTCGCCACGAATGCCTCCATGGAGAGATGGGATGGCATGAACTCCGCAATGTGACGCAGGAAGTGATCGGGGAGGTAGGTGTTGTCGTGCACGGCGCAATCTCGCTGACCCAAAATAAGGGGCGACATCTTACCACAGTGCGCGGCCCTTCTTGATGGGGGAGTCCATGAGGCCATAAAAAAACCGGCACAAGGCCGGTTTTTGACGAACAGGGGAATAACTCAGGGCAAGATGCGGGGGCTCCACTCCAGCCACTCTTTCTCTGCATTGGCATGAAGCGGATAACGATGGCCCGCCTTGACGGTCGCGCCCATTTCCCGCTCCGGCGTATTGAAGGCAATCCCGCCTGCCAGCAGGCTTTGCACCGTTTCGACCTCGATGGTGCCACCGGTCAGCCCGATATCGGCCTTGACCCCGGAGACATTCCAGAAGCGGCTATTGGCGCGTATCAGATGGGCGTACTGTCCATCCACATTCACATCGATCAGTACCTCGCTGCCATCCCGGGCCAGGGTCACGCCGGTGACGCTGCCCACCACCATCTTGCGAAACAGCAGGGGGCTGCCCACGCTGATGCCATCGACGGAGGGGCTCTTGAGGGTCAGGGCAAGACCGGCGGGGCCACTCTGACTCAAGGGGAAGGTCTCCTTGCCAGCCCCCCGGCCCGGCGTCGCCTCCACAAAGGCCCCCTTGATCAGGGTATCGAGGTGGGCAACCCCCCCCAGCCCGACCTTGGCCTGCACCAGGGCATAGCGTGCCCCGGATTGCAGGAAACGCGCGGCATATTGCTCATTCAGCTCGGCCTTGAAGCTTACCTGGCCCAGGGTCGGGTCCAGTTCCACCTGCTCTACCTTGCCGATGTCCACTCCGCGATAGCGGATGGGGCTGCCAACCCCGAGACCCGGGTTGTGATCCGCCGTGAGCGTGAGGGTGCGCACCTGGGAGCTTGCCTGCTCCTTGCTGTCAAAGAGCTGATGACTGCTGCGACCTGTCCCCAGCTTGTCGAATTCGATGGCACCACGCAGCAGGGTGGCGAGGTTCCCCATCTTGACCTGCACGCCGTCGAGCCGGATCTTGCCGTCGATGGCGGCCTTCTTCCAGAACTGGGGTTGCTGCTTGAGCAAAGGAGCATAGATGGCATCGATCTCCAGGGTGATGGCCACCCCGCGATCATCGGCATCCAGCGCCTTGACCTTGCCCGCTTCCAGTCCTAGGTAGAGGACGGGGGAGCCCACACCGATACCATCAGCCTGAGCGGCACGCAGCGTCCAGCTGACCGCTTTGGCATGGCGGCTCCCAAGCAGGGCCAGCTCCTGGCTGGGGTAGAGGCGGTCAATCCTGTCACCCTTCGCAGCCTGTACCAGCTTGATGCCCCCCGCCAACCAGGCACTGGCCGGGCTGGTCTCCACCTTGATACCGCTGAGGTCCGCCTCCACCTGCAAGGGGGCGGCGCGATAGAAGCGAGCCCGTTGCAGCAGATGGCGATAACGCTCGTTCACCAGCAACTCGACACTGGAATTGCCGCCGGCATCCAGGGTCAGTGCCCCGAGCTGACCTATCTGCAACCCCTTGAACCAGAGCGGAGCCCCTTCGCTCAAACCGGCGAGATCCTCTGCCTGCAGGGTCAGCTTGATGCCGCCGCGCTGTGCCTGGCTCTCCAGGGTCATGGTGTTGACCCGTTTACCGGGTTCATAGTCCAGACGAATGGCGGGCCCGGCCAGCAGGCGATCCGCATGCTTGATCCCGGCAGGGGAGAGAGAGACCGTCTCCCACACCAGACGACTCTTGCCGGTCACCCGGAACGCCTGTTCGGGGTTGATGAGGGCCGTCACGCTCCGTCCCTGTTCGGTGAGGCGAATAGGGTCGACTCGTCCAATCTCGATGCCCTCATAGAGAATGGGCATCCCTTCCTTGATGGGCAGAGTCCCCGCCTGGATGGTGATGCGCTCACCCCGGGCGGCCTCGGCCAACCCCTTGTAGAGGATGAAGTTGACCCCCTTTTGCGCCACGGGAGAATCCTTGGGGGAGTCAAACGCAATGCCGCCGCTCAGAATGGAGGTGAGACTGCCCGCTTCCACGCTGACGCCAGCCAGGCTGAAGGAGCCTTTGATGCCGCTGATGTTCCAGAATCGGGTATCCGCCTTGACGAGGTGCTCGAAGCGCGGCTCGATCACCAGATCCAGGATCACGTTCTGGTTCTCTTCCCCAAGACGGGTGTTGATGACACTGCCCACCTCCAGCCCGCGGAAATAGATCTTGGCGCCGATGCCCACCGACCCCAGAGAATCGGCTGTCAGGTGCAGGGTTCGCCCCTGGGCCTGATAACCGGGGGGAGGGCCATCCAGGGCATCGAACTCATCCTCCAGCGGGTTGTTCTCCCGTCCGGGTTGCAGGTTGATGTAGTTGCCTGACACCAGGGTGTCCAGGCCGGAGATCTCGGTCAGTGACGCCTTCGGACTCACCAGCCAGAAGTCGGAGCCCTTGCGTATGAGGGAGCGGGCACGGCTGTCCACCTTGGCCAGCACCGCAATCTTGCGACCATCCTGTGCCAGTTCCAGCTCCTGGACCACGCCGATGGCGACCCCCTGATAGCGCAACTGGGTCTTGCCCGGCAAGATACCGTTGCCCTGGGCAAAGTTGATGCGAATGAGTTGACCACTGCTCGTCCACTGCTGGTAGAGAAAGCCTCCCGCCAGCAAGAGGGCGATGAAGGGCAGCAACCAGACCGGTGATAACCAGCGGTGCTTCTCAATGACGGGCTCAGCCCCGACCATACCGACTCCTTACATTGGCTGTGATGCACAGCGCGTTCGACACAAAAAACATTAACGGGCCGCCTTGTCCCACAACAGGCGGGTATCGAGCATCCTGGCCGACATCATGGTGAGCACCACCACGCCGGCGAACGCCGTCGCCCCGGGGCCGGCACGCACGTTGAGCAGCACGCCGCGATCCACCAGGGCCACCATCAGCGAGATGACGAACAGGTCCAGCATGGACCAGCGTCCGATGAAATCGATGATGCGGTACATGACGAGTTGGCGTTTGCGGCGCACCGGCTTGCTGCGCTGCAACTGCCAGCAGATCCAGCCAAGACCCAGGATCTTGCCGATGGGCACGATGATGCTCGCGGTCAGCACTATGGTGGCGATGCCGGACATCTTGCTGCGATAGAGCGCCATGATACCGCTGAAAATGGTATCGGACTGCAATAATCCCTTGTTGTAGAAGTGGGTGATGGGCAGCAGATTCGCAGGCAACAACATGAAGGTGGCCAGCGCCAACAGGCCCCATGACCAGGCGAGGGAATGGGGGATGCGCATCTGCAAGGGGGTGTGACAACGAGGGCAGCTCATGCCGTGTTGATGGCGCACCAGCAACCCGCAG
This sequence comes from Aeromonas sp. QDB56, assembly GCF_027705505.1. Taxonomy (NCBI): domain Bacteria; kingdom Pseudomonadati; phylum Pseudomonadota; class Gammaproteobacteria; order Aeromonadales; family Aeromonadaceae; genus Aeromonas; species Aeromonas sp. QDB56. The sequence continues at coordinate 11,464 of NZ_JAPDBZ010000038.1, read as the reverse complement.
GTATGGCAGCGGCAAAGCCCCAGTTCACGGGCGCTGATCGGGAACATGGTCCGGCTCCCGGGAGGCATGTTGCAGCGGAATCCGCTCCCAGTAAGGGGCAGGATCAAAGAGGATCAGCAGCGTCATGTTGAGCAGCATCAGACAACCCAAGCTCAGCAGACCGCCTCCCAGGCGCACGTCGGCGATGTCGATAAGTTTGAACAGGGCGACCAGCAGGCTGACGATGTACACCTCCAGCATGGCCCAGTGGCGAAATACCTCGACCGCTTTGAGGGTCCACGCCAGCAGATGCCAGCGCTTGGCTAGGCCGGAGGCGAGGGCAAAGATCCCGAGCAGCAGCCCGGTCGGCGCCAGCACGGCGCACCAGAGCACCAGTGTTGCCACCCAGAGCTCGCTCTCGGCATACAGCATCATAATTCCCTTGATCAGGTTGGCGTCCGAGTTCACGCCCGCCAGACGAAGATAGATCAAAGGCTCAAAAAACGCGGAAGGCAGCAACAGGAATCCGGTGATGGTCAGCGCCATCAACTGGGAAGGGCGAAAGGCATAGCGCCCATACAGATGCTGATGACAGCGGGGGCAATGGGCGTGACGGCGCAGCGGCAGCAACTTGCGTTCGATCAGCAAGTCACAGGCCGGACAGACAATCACCGAGTGCGGATCCGACATACGATTCAACCTGTTGAAGGAATTGATGAAATTTACCTTAAAACGCCTGCCCTGTCTTGCCGCGCTGCACACCCCCCTTTGAAAAGACGTGTTTTCCGCTGTGAACTGGCCGCCGCCAGCCAAGCAGGGGCTGGCGATGCATGCCGACATGCTGAGGGTATTTGCAATACTGTATATACGTACATATACTTGCAATCACAATCATCAGGAGGGCGCCGCGATGGCCGTTGAGATCAAGTATGTTGTGGTACGTGGGGGAGTGGAGAAGATGACCTTTGCCAGCAAGAAAGAGGCGGATGCCTATGACAAACTGCTGGACACCGCCGATGAGCTGATGACACTGCTGGCGGGTGCGCCGGTCTCGCTTGCACCGGAGCAGCAGGAGAGTCTGGCCTTTTATCTGGCCGAGCAGCGGGATCAGTTGCAGCAGGTATTGCGCGGTGGAAAAGGGCAGGGGAATCCACCCAAAGAAGACAAGCTGGATACTGAACTGCCAAAGGGGAAGCCCCTGAAGAGTGTGGCTTGAGACGAAAGGGCGGGGAAGGGGATGTGAGGCAGAAGCCGCTCTCTCATTCATGAAAAGTGCAACTTAAGTCATTATCGCGGCTATTTTCCCCGAGAATTTTCCAACCACACTGCATATTCATTGAATATGCCGATTGCTCGTGATCATGGGGTATCACAGCAAGATGCCTCAGGTCGTTGCCCCCAAGGCGCACTGCAAGCCCTGATGCCGATAACCCCATTTATCGGCATCAGGGGGTTACGGCCCCGTTCAAAACATTCAACCGACATCACACACCATCATGACTCATCCAGCACTTCCACCCGCCATGCCACTGTTCGATAGCGTGGACCACCTTGAAGCGGGCAATCCCCAGGTCAACCAGTACCTCGCCACCCTGAGTCTTGGCAAGGTCCCCGACGCGGGGATCGTGTATGAGCTGGCCGTCGACTGGCTGCTGGAGCAGCGCCACAGCGAAAACAACTACAAGACCTATCGCAGTGAGCTGACCACTTTTTTGCACTGGTGTTTTTGCGAGGTGGCCATCAGCCCCAGGGATCTCACCAGGCGCATCATGATGCGCTATCTCGACTATTGCCAGGCGCCACCGTCCGGACTGATTGCCTATCGCAACGTCGCCCAGTTCGTGCTCGACAAGGAGTGGGGGGAACGGTTGCCAAACCCCCTGTGGCGTCCGTTTCTTGGCAAGCGGGAACTGGGCCGGGAGCTGCCGTATCGACTGAGTGAGCAGGCGATGAAGACAAAACTCGCCATTTTGTCCGCCTTCTTCCAGTTTCTCATCCAGGAGGAGTACATGGATCGCAATCCGGCTCTCCTGCTGCAGCGGGTTAAACGTGCGGGCCCCCAGGAGGCTGGTGAAGACGCGCAATCCTTCACCGAACTGCAATGGTCCTATGTGATGCAAGCCGCCGAACAGCTCGCTGCCGAATGCCCGGCACAACATGAGCGCAGCCGCTTTCTCATCTGTCTGATGTATGCCTGTTATCTGCGGATTTCCGAGGTGGCGGCCAGGCCGGGTTTCAGCCCCGTCATGGGCCAGTTTCGACGTGACGCCAAAACGGGCGTCTGGGGTTATGACATTCCCCGCAGCAAAGGCGGTAAACGTCGCACCGTGGCCGTTTCTCAGGCTCTGCTCGAAGCCCTGGCTCGCTATCGTACCTTTCTTGGACTTTCGCCACTGCCGGCCCCCGGAGAGCAAACCCCGCTGTTCGTACGCCACAAGGCGGCGGCCCATGGCCGCGAACAAGGTGAACTCAATGCCAATCTGGGTATCCGCCAGCTACGAGACCTGGTAATGGCGGTATTTGAACAGGCCGCAAGCCTCGCCGAACAAGACGGTTTTGATCAGGATGCCGCTGAAATGCGAACCCTGACGCCGCACTCCATTCGCCACACCGGTATCACCCATGACATCAATCTGCACGGCCGGCCTTTATCCCACGTACAAGCCGATGCGGGACACGATAGCATCGACACCACCTCCAAGTACCTGCACACCAGCAACCGGGAACGTCACGAGAGTGCCAGCCGCAAGCCGCTGGACCACTTGCTCGACCAGGACCGTACATATGATTGATAACCAGTGGTGAACAATAAAACTGCACTCATAACCAAGACGCGGGACCTAAAGACAATCCTTGATTGACCATGCCCTGGGACTCATAAACTCGACACCGCGCATAATGTATATTATGTTAAATGATATATCTTGGTATTCTGTCACCCTCAACCGAACTGTGTATAATGGTGGCAATTGATCCTATCCCCGACCGGATGTCTTAAGTGGCTGAATTAACATCAGAACAATTAAAACCCGCTTTCTCGATTGAGCAGTTCCCCACACTTGGCGAACTCGACCCCATGCCGTTTGCCGCCCTGCAACCCAGAGCGATTTCGGGTATCAAACGGCTGGCCAGTTTTGATGGTGACTGCCCGGTCATGATCCTCAACGGTTTCCCCGGTGCAGATTACGAGAATGTCTGCCAGACCCTGATCGCCTCTTCGAATGGCAAGGATGGCGACCTGTTCGATCTCTGTTATACCGAGAATCTCAACAACCCTTTCAAGCCCATCTGGCTGCGCCTGCAACCGGGCTCGGGTTTCGAGTTCTGCGAAATGGTCGGTGAGCTGCTCAAGCTGATGAGCCACCATCTCGACGCCGAGCGGCTGGTCACCCGGATCATCCGCAAACAGAACAACGACCCCAAGATCGTGGATTTCCTCTCCGATCTGGCCGCCCATGTCGCCCAGGGCCTCGAGTTCCAGCACCCGGTGCTAATCAACCTGCTGATCCATCATGAGGATCAGCAAGCCCCTGTCGTCTACGGCCGTGACCTGAACTGGGATACCTTGTTCGGCTCCATCAACTATCAGACGGAACAAGGCTCCGTTTACGCCAACCAGCACCTTTTGGAACCTGGTCTGCTGCGGGAAGCCAACGGTGGTTACCTGATACTTCAGCTCGATGAGCTGCTGGATCAGCCTCATCTCTGGTTCAAGCTCAAAAACGCCATGCAAAAAGGCGAGCTGGACTGGAATGCCTATCAGGAAGGCAAGACGCTGACGCCGTTCTTCACCCCGGAAGCGACCCCCATCCGGTTCAAGTTGATCCTGGTCGGTGACAGGCTGGACGTGGCGGAATTCCAGATGCTGGACAGGGACATGGCGGAGCGCATCTTCCTGCGTGCCGATCTGGTCTCCGAAGTGAACATCGAGGAAGATCTCCCCGCCTTCCTGCAATATCTCGCCTGGCTGCGAGCGCGCTGGGCGCTGCTGGATTTCACGCCAAGTGCCCTCCTCGCCCTCTGTCGCCATGCCAGCCGCCTGTGTGACCACCAGGAGTGGCTATCCCTCTCCGAGGTACAGCTCGGCGCCATCATGCGCATGGCCGACAGCCTGGCCCGCGAGCTGGAAGCGACCTGCGTCACTGACGAACATATCCTGCTCGCCCTGGAAGAGCAGGATTACCGCCTCAACTATCTGGTGGAGCAATCGGATCAGGGTGTCATCGACGGCCAGATCCTGCTGCAGACCGACGGTGAAGAGGTTGGCCAGATCAACGGCCTTTCCGTCATCCAGGTGGCCGGCCATCCCTATGACTTCGGGGAGCCGGTACGCCTCACCGCGACCGTCCACCTCGGGGATGGCGATGTGGCTGACATCGAGCGCAAGGCGGAGCTCGCCGGTCACATTCACGCCAAGGCCATGATGATCATCCACGGCTACCTCTCCAACAAGTTCGGTGCAGAGAACCCCTCGCCGCTCTCGGCCAACCTGGTGTTCGAGCAGTCATACCACGAGATCGATGGTGACAGCGCCTCCCTGACCGGCCTGTGTGCCCTCCTCTCCGCCCTCGCCCGCCAGCCCATCTATCAGCACTTCGCCGTGACCGGTGCGGTCGACCAGTTCGGCAATGTGCAGGCCGTTGGCGGCGTGAACGAGAAGATTGAGGGCTTCTTCCGGGTGTGCAAGATCCACGGTCTCACCGGCAAGCAAGGCATTCTGCTGCCCGGCACCAACGCCCAGCAGCTCAACCTCTCTGATGAAGTGATCGCGGCAGTAGAGGCCGGCCAGTTCCACATCCACCCGGTGGATCACGTGGAAGAGGCTATCGAGCTGCTCACCGGCTGCGTTGCTGGCGAACCGGACATGCCGGATACCCTGTTTGGTCGCATCCAGGAGAGACTTGACGAACTCAATGGCACGGCAACCAAGAGTGGCGGCCTGCTGCGCAGCCTGCTGGATCGGCTGCTTGGCCGTTAAATGAAGTGATCGGAGTTGTTTAGCGAACAGCTGTAAGCTAAATTGGCCCGGCTTTGACCCATATGAAGGATAAACAGCGTGACCCTAGATAACGACACCACTGATCCCCGCCTCTCCCTGTGCGAACAAGGCAAAGAGTCCTTTACCCGTGAAGAGCTGCTTGCCTGCAGCCGTGGCGAATTATTTGGTGAAGGTAACAGCCAGCTGCCCGCCCCCAACATGCTGATGATGGATCGCATCGTCAAGATCAACGACCATGGCGGCGAGCACGGCAAGGGTGAAATCCTGGCTGAACTCGATATTACGCCGGATCTCTGGTTCTTCGACTGCCACTTCCCCGGCGATCCCGTCATGCCCGGCTGCCTGGGCCTGGATGCCATGTGGCAACTGGTCGGCTTCTTCCTGGGCTGGAAAGGGGGTCCTGGCAAAGGACGTGCGCTGGGTGTCGGTGAAGTCAAGTTCACCGGCCAGATCCTGCCGACGGCCAAGAAGGTCACCTACAAGATCACCTTCAAGCGCGTCATCAACCGCAAACTGGTCATGGGCATTGCCGATGGCGTCGTGGAAGTGGATGGTCGCCCCATCTACAGCGCCACCGATCTGAAAGTGGGCCTGTTCAAAGACACCACCGCATTCTGATCCTGCTCCTGGGTGAGCAGAGACAACGTAAAGGGGCCACGATGGCTAATGCCGATCAGTTAAGGATCCATTGACCGATCCTCAGGCTGTGTAAGAATCCGAAACTCCTTGTTGGGGTTCTAGGGATTTTCCGTCCAAAAACGACAAAGTGCTCTGGAGGCCACGCCGTCCGCGGCCTCCAGAGGGGTATTACTTTTTTGGCGCTTCACATAGCCAGTCACAATAAATCAATCACTTAGCAGTCTGAATGTCGCATTTGGACGGAAAATCCCTAGAACCCCATATTGATATGTCCGTGGCAAAGCGGGGAGAGGCGTGCGATATCTTCATCATTCAGTGTTTCACCCTGCGCCCGGAGATGATCCAGGGCTGCCTGCATATAAATAGTGTTCCATAACACGACGGCGTTAGTGACCAGCCCCAGTGCGCCCAGTTGATCTTCCTGACCGTCGGTATATCGTTTTCTTATCTCACCTTTTTGACCGTGACAGATGGCTCTGGCAACGGCATGGCGACTTTCTCCCCGATTAAGCTGGGTCAGAATGCGCCGGCGGTAATCTTCATCATCAATATAATTAAGCAGATACAGCGTTTTGTTGATGCGCCCCACTTCAATGATTGCCTGAGTCAGTCCGGAAGGACGTTCACTTTTCAGCAATGAACGGACCAGCACTGAAGCCTGTACTTTGCCCAGCTTCAGGGAGCCAGCGGTCCGGATCATTTCGTCCCACTGAAGGACTATTTTTCGGGGATCTGATTGCCCTCTGGCAATATCATTCAGCACGCCATAGTCGGCATCATGGTCCATTCGCCAGAAAACCGAAGCACCGGCATCAGCCAGGCGTGGAGAAAACTGGTATCCCAGCAGCCAGAAAAGGCCAAAGACAAGTTCGCTGGCACCTGCTGTATCGGTCATAATTTCGGTTGGATTCAGCCCGGTCTCCTGTTCCAGAAGACCTTCCAGCACAAAGATAGAGTCCCTCAGCGTCCCCGGTATAACGATGCCATGAAAGCCGGAATACTGATCGGACACAAAGTTGTACCAGGTGATCCCTCTGTTATTACCAAAGTATTTGCGGTTCGGTCCGGCATTGATTGTTCTGACTGGCGTAACAAAGCGCATTCCATCTGCAGATGCCACTTCTCCTCCACCCCATATCTGTGCCAGTGGCAGCGTTGCCTGAAAATCAACCAGTCTGGCATTAGCGCTGGTGATAGTTTCAGCCCGCAGATAGTTCGCTTTTGTCCAGTTCAGCCGGTGTCGGGTCAGTGCAGGAACATTTGATCTGATCAGTGGTTCCAGACCGATATTGCAGGCTTCAGCCATCAGCACGGCGCTGATGCTGACGGGCAGATCATCAACTCTGGCACTGGCTTCACTAGCATGGAAAAACTCATCAGCAAATCCGGTATGGGCGTTAATTTCGAGCAGCAACTCCGTTAAATCCACCGGAGGGAGTAGATCACTGATCATTTTGCTCAGTCGTTTCAGACTGTCCGGCTCATCAAGACTGGCGAGGGGAGAAATTGTCAACCGGGGCTTCGGGCCAGAAACATCGAGTTCGACAGCCTCATTTTCGCAAAGACGTGCAGCAACCTGTCTGTAACGACTATCAAGCTGATGACCCAGAGATTTTATTGCTTCCTGCGGGTCTGTCGGGTGCCCCAAAGAACGATAAACCTTAATCCGGTTTGCCTGCCAGTCAGCACCCTGTAGTAATCTTGCACGAGGATCTCCCCACCGGTTACTGCCGGTAACGTAGACATCCCTCCGCCTCAGACTATCCTGCAGTTTACTGAGAAAGCAGAGCGTGTATCCCCTGCGGGTGATATGTTTTTCCTTGTTAATCACCAGCCGTTTCCATGACCGACTGATAATTTCCGTTGGTGCGTCGTCAAAAAACTGCCGCCGTGAGCTGAACTCCCGGCTGAGGTAGTCACAGGCATTCAGAGTGGTAACCCCGGCAGGTGCGGATGAAAATTTAACGGTATTCAGCAGATGGGGCAGGAAACGACGAACGCGCCCGTACTGCTCCACCATTTCTTCATGAAAATTATCGTCTGAGGGCCGGGCAATTTCACGGACAAGCGTGATGATTTCAGCCAGCTTTTGCCTTGGGATGTAGCTGAACACCTCAGCACGAATCGATTCGTCCGGTGTTTCTTCTTTCAGCAGGTACGAACATGCGCTGGCGAGCGCCAATGCAGATTTATCCAGATCCTTCAGCGAGCGGAGCCGTTTTTTCTGCCCAATCTTTCTGGCGTCACGGATGATAACGGCCAGCATGGCGTCCAGAACGTCCAATGCATCATCCAGCGCCAGCGTTTCCCATGCAAGGACAAAGGCAACCAGAACCGCCATCCTTTTCTGCGGTGACATCCTGGCAATATTGAACACCGAAGTCATACCAGCATAACGTGCGAGATTTTTCAGGCGCACAGCCGGGAGTGTACTCAGGTTTTCAGCATGCAGGCCAAAATCGTTCAGAGTTTTCCAGCGTTCAATTGCTTCATTAAACGCCGGACCACTGATGGTCACAGGGCCCTTTTTCAGTGATTCCAGTAAAGACAGGCGGCTGCAATCAGTTGGCCCCAGCAGCATCTCCAGCTGTGAACGCTGTTCGGCTGACGGTATCAGTGCCAGTTTGTTCCACAGGCGCAACGTCGCCTTTTCCCTTACCTCTGAAATCAACCGGGTCAGCGTAGTGGCTCCGGGGAGAATAATACGATGTTGCATAAGCCACCCTGTCGCCAGATCGAAAAGCAGGCCAGGACGTTCGTTGCTTATCCAGCTCCGGGTATATAAAAGACGGGTAAGGCGAAATGTCCAGGGCCAGGCAAATTCACGATACTGATAGTGCTGACGTATCAGCGCTGCATGCTCACGGCGGGTATTTTCCCTCTGACCGTATTCTGCAAGAACGGTGATATCACGAATCCCGAGCTGTCTGGCGGTAAAATGCCGGACGCCGGAAGGAATATGATTCATATCGGTGAGGAAGGTGCCCAGAAAACGGACACATCCAATTTGCAGGGCAATGCCCAGACGGTTGTGATCACCTCTGCTTTTTCCGATAAATTCCTTGTCTGCTTCATCAAGGTGAAAATATCGTGCCAGCTGAAGCTCATCCGGTTCACCGGTGAATCTGCCATAGCTTTCAGTCTGCTCAGTGGTCAGAAAGTCAACGGGCATATCGGCCTCCCTGCCTGACGGGCATTTAGTAACATTTTTGCAACCGTACGAAATGTTATAAATTATCAGACATAGTAAAACGGCTTCGTTTGAGTGTCCATTAAATCGTCATTTTGGCATAATAGACACATCGTGTCTGATATTCGATTTAAGGTACATTTTATGCGAATTTTTGGTTATGCGCGGGTCTCAACCAGCCAGCAGTCCCTCGATATTCAGATCAGAGCGCTCAAAGATGCAGGGGTAAAAGCTAACCGCATCTTTACCGACAAGGCATCCGGCAGTTCAACAGATCGGGAAGGGCTGGATTTGCTGAGGATGAAGGTGGAGGAAGGTGATGTCATTCTGGTGAAGAAGCTCGACCGTCTTGGCCGCGACACCGCCGACATGATCCAACTGATAAAAGAGTTTGATGCTCAGGGTGTCGCGGTTCGGTTTATTGACGACGGGATCAGTACCGACGGTGATATGGGGCAAATGGTGGTCACCATCCTGTCGGCTGTGGCACAAGCTGAACGCCGGAGGATCCTAGAGCGCACGAATGAGGGCCGACAGGAAGCAAAGCTGAAAGGAATCAAATTTGGCCGCAGGCGTACCGTGGACAGGAACGTCGTGCTGACGCTTCATCAGAAGGGCACTGGTGCAACGGAAATTGCTCATCAGCTCAGTATTGCCCGCTCCACGGTTTATAAAATTCTTGAAGACGAAAGGGCCTCGTGATACGCCTATTTTTATAGGTGTCTGGACTCGTGGGATCATGTACCCATGCGTAGCTGGCCGCTCTTCAAGGCCAGACACGTTTTGCGTACACTGTTCCAATCCGACTCTTCACTGGCAACTCGATGACCCAGGCACTGCACAGCCAAGCCCGTACTACCCACCTGATCCGTGAGGAAATCAGGAACTCGACGCTCCCGCAGGCCGAACTGGCCAGGATGTACAACGTCACCCGCCAAACCATCCGAAAGTGGCAAAACCGCGAGTCTCCTGAAGACAAGTCGCATGCGCCGAACAAGATGTACACGACGCTCACGCCCGAGCAGGAGCTCATCGTGGTGGAGCTGCGCAAGACGTTGCTGCTGCCCACGGACGACCTGCTGGCGGTCACGCGCGAGTTCATCAATCCAGCCGTCTCGCGTGCCGGCCTGGGACGTTGCCTGCGCCGCCACGGTGTCTCGGATCTACGTAACCTGGTCGAGCAGGAAGGCACTGCGCCCGCCACGAAAAAGACCTTCAAGGACTACGAGCCGGGCTTTGTGCACATCGACATCAAGTACCTGCCGCAGATGCCCGACGAGACGGCAAGGCGCTATCTCTTCGTTGCCATCGACCGTGCTACGCGCTGGGTCTTCATCGAGCTCTATGCCGACCAGACCGATGGCAGCAGTGGCGACTTCCTCAACAAAGTCCAGCAAGCCTGTCCCGTCAAGATCGTCAAGCTTCTGACCGACAACGGCAGCCAGTTCACCGACCGCTTCACGGCTGGCGGCAAGAAGAAGGAACCCAGCGGCACACACGTGTTCGACCGCCTGTGCAAGCAGCTCGGCATCGAGCACCGGCTCATCCCGCCTCGTCATCCGCAGACCAACGGCATGGTGGAGCGCTTCAACGGTCGTATCAGCGACATCGTCAACCAGACCCGTTTTGGTTCAGCTGCCGAACTGGAATCGACGCTGCGCAATTACGTCAAGATCTACAACCACAGCATTCCGCAACGCGCGCTCCAACACAAAACACCCGTTCAGGCGCTCAAGGAATGGCATGAAAAACGCCCTGAATTGTTCAGGAAACGCGTGTATAACCAGCCGGGTCTTGACATATAGGTTAATGTCATGATAATAATGGTTTCTTAGACGTCAGGTGGCACTTTTCGGGGAAATGTGCGCGGAACCCCTATTTGTTTATTTTTCTAAATACATTCAAATATGTATCCGCTCATGAGACAATAACCCTGATAAATGCTTCAATAATATTGAAAAATGACTTGGTTGAGTACTCACCAGTCACAGAAAAGCATCTTACGGATGGCATGACAGTAAGAGAATTATGCAGTGCTGCCATAACCATGAGTGATAACACTGCGGCCAACTTACTTCTGACAACGATCGGAGGACCGAAGGAGCTAACCGCTTTTTTGCACAACATGGGGGATCATGTAACTCGCCTTGATCGTTGGGAACCGGAGCTGAATGAAGCCATACCAAACGACGAGCGTGACACCACGATGCCTGCAGCAATGGCAACAACGTTGCGCAAACTATTAACTGGCGAACTACTTACTCTAGCTTCCCGGCAACAATTAATAGACTGGATGGAGGCGGATAAAGTTACAGGACCACTTCTGCGCTCGGCCCTTCCGGCTGGCTGGTTTATTGCTGATAAATCTGGAGCCGGTGAGCGTGGGTCTCGCGGTATCATTGCAGCACTGGGGCCAGATGGTAAGCCCTCCCGTATCGTAGTTATCTACACGACGGGGAGTCAGGCAACTATGGATGAACGAAATAGACAGATCGCTGAGATAGGTGCCTCACTGATTAAGCATTGGTAACTGTCAGACCAAGTTTACTCATATATACTTTAGATTGATTTAAAACTTCATTTTTAATTTAACTAGCTCCACCTTCAAACAAGGAATATCGTTGATGTCACTGTATCGCCGTCTAGTTCTGCTGTCT
>NZ_JAPDBZ010000037.1:28911-31551 GCF_027705505.1 Aeromonas sp. QDB56 | reverse complement strand
GCCTTGCTCCCCCAACTCAAGTCGCATTTATGAATAATTAGTCAAAAATGTGCTTATCTGAACAGCATTGCGGCATCTGCCGGCTGTTTTTTTGACTGGCGGGTTACACCGTGGCCTTGCTGCGGCTGACCTGCTTGGGCTCCAGGGGCGGGAAGTCATCGTTGAAGAAGGTATCCGCTTCTTCAATCTGTGCCTTGCGCTGCTTCTGGATGAAGTTGTCGAAGTCGCGCTTGATCTCGGGGTCCTTGAGGGCCTCGTAGTCGAACACGTTGGCGGCATAGAGGTAGTTGAAGTAGATGTCGACGAACTCGGCGCTGGCACAGGCGGAGGTGAACTTGCTGTTCTGGCGGTCGAAGTTGACGCGGTACTGCTTGATCTTCGGCACATAGACCAGCTCGTTGCCCACCTTGAACACTTCCACCGTGACCCCCACCGTGATGGTCTTGTAGAAGTCCTTGTTGTTCTCCACCCCGAAGCGGATGGCATCCCCCTGCTTTTGCAGGAACTTGTTGAAGCTGGCCAGCGCCGTGGTGCCCTGGCTCACCACCACGTCCATGATGAAGTTGATGAAGTCGGTGGCGATGCTGAGCCCCTTGATGTGGCGGCTGTAGCTCTGCTGATCGATCTTGCTCGGCCCCATCAGGGGGATCTTGGAGAGGGCCCTGGCCCAGAGATCCGCGTCCGTCTTGTACTGCTCGCCATAGGCTTCGGCGTAACGGTTGATGTAGGCGGTGACCACGGAGGTGATGGCGATGAGGTAGGCCTTCTGTTCCGCCAGCTTGGCCATGACGGCGGGATCGTCCAGCAGCTCGTTGGCCACGATGAACTCCACCAGGCCGTCCTTGTCGGCATAGGGATCATTGCCCACCGCCCGGACGGTGTCGGGCAGATTGACGTCGTTGAAGAAGGCCTCGGCCTCGGCGAACTGATCATGGTTGCTCAGGCGGTTGGCCGGTGCCTCGCGCACCAGCTGGCAGAGCACCAGCTCGGCCTCGTAGTCCGACTCGCGCCACAGGGGGGCCTGCAACTGGTTGCCGAAGGTCTTCTTGTAGGCGAGGTTGAAGTCAAACAGCACCGAACTGCAGCCGCAATCCATGGCGAAGTCGACGGTGTAGCTCAGCGGCCCGGTGGGCAGGGGCTTGCTCATCTTCCCCTTGGCGCTGAGGTTGGCATAGCACTTGAGGTACTCCCGGCCAAACAGCTCGTAGGCACGGTTGTTGTTGAAGTTGAGCTGGAAAGTACCGGCGCTCTCGCCCCCGTTGAACAACTGTTGCACGTGACTCATCTCTCTATCCTTATGGTGAGATTGGTAGACGGGTTGACCCGGTGCCGAGTGGCTACTTCCGGGCCAGCAACAGCCTAGCGAGGGAGAGGGGGTTTGGTTACTGCGAATAATCCCAGTGGCGGGGGCGGGATCCTGGGCTAGCCCTCTGACGGGGAGTATTTCTCGTTGTGCTTCATTCGGATATGGCTGTCATGGTCCCGTCATCCGGGGCGGGACCTTGAAAAAAATCGGAAAAAGGGGAAAGAGAGGGGCGACCCGGGGTCAGGAAAGGCCGGTTTTATCATTTCCCGGGCAAATAGAACCTGGCCATTGCATGAATTTTGCAAATACCCTTTGGGGGCCCGCTCACAGGGATGGCACGGGAGGCTTGTCTATCGGGAAGCAGGCTGGCAACATTTGCGTCACATTAACTCATCGGATCAGTTTGCAATGGACCTGCAACGCCTCAAAGCCAACCTCGCCCTGCGTCTGTTCGCCTGGCGCTACATTCCCGTCATTGGTTTCTGTGCCCCCGTCATCGAGCAGATGGACGCCAGGGCGCTGCGCATCCGCATTCCGCTGGGCTGGCGCACCCGCAACCACCTGGGCAGCATGTATTTCGGGGCGCTCGCCACCGGTGCCGACCTGGTGGGAGGGCTCCTGGTCATGGAGAAGGGGCGGGCGCGGCGCAAGAAGGTGCATTTCGCCTTCAAGGATGTGCAGGGGGAGTTTTTGAAGCGCCCGGAGGGGGACGTGCAGTTTGATTGCGCGGCGGGGGAGCTTATCGACGCCATGATCGACGAGTCCCTGGCGAGCGGTCAGCGCATCAACCGCCCCATCCAGGTGGTGGCCACCTGCCCGTCTCGCAACGGCGACGAGGCCATGGCCCGCTTCGTGCTGACCCTCTCCATCAAGGCCAGCTGAAGGCCAGAGGGCGCTTGGCGCCCTTGTTCAAGCCGGGATCAGAGGATCTCGGGACTGCTCCCTTCCTTCACCACGGCCTTCATGCTTCATGCCGTTGAAGTTGACCACCCACTCGGCCACTGTGCTGGGTAGCGCTGGCGTGGCAGGGCGTCAGGATCAGGGGATCTCGGGACTGCTCCCTTCCTTCACCACGGCCTTCATGCTTCATGCCGTTGAAGTTGACCATCCGCTCGGCCACTGTGCTGGGAAGCGCTGGCGTGGCAGGGCGTCAGGATCAGAGGATCTCTCGGGACTGACGCCTTCCTTCACCACGGCCTTCATGCCATTGAAGTTGACCACCTGCGCGGCCACTGTGCTGGGTAGCGCTGGCGTGACAGGGCGTCAGGATCAGAGGATCTCGGGGCTGACGCCTTCCTTCACCACGACCTTCATGCCGTTGAAGTTGACCACCT
>NZ_JAPDBZ010000037.1:9558-28904 GCF_027705505.1 Aeromonas sp. QDB56 | reverse complement strand
GTCAGGGCGTCAGGATCAGAGGATCTCGGGGCTGACGCCTTCCTTCACCACGACCTTCATGCCGTTGAAGTTGACCACCTGCTCGGCGGCTGTGCTGGGTAGCGCTTGCGTGGCAGGGCGTCAGGATCAGAGGATCTCGGGGCTGACGCCTTCCTTCACCACGACCTTCATGCCGTTGAAGTTGACCACCTGCTCGGCGACTATCTTGCAGCGTTTGCGGGTCTCGACCTGACCGTCCACTTCCACCAGGCCTTCGGCGACCAGCGCCTTGGCGGCACCGCCACAATCGGCCCAACCCTGATGCTTGATCAGGTCACACAAGGCAACGAAGGGGTGACCTTCGAGCAGAAACGTCTCCATGGGAAATCCTCTAGCTGGATGAATGGCTGAAACAGCGGGGGCTCATTCTAGGCAGTTAGGCGGGGCAGGGAAAGGGCCCGGGCCGAATTGCCCCGAAAAAGGGGCGAGCACAGGCAAAAAAACCAGCCCGACCGGGCTGGTTGTGTCTCTGGGTGCCACTGGCGCTCAAGGGAGTTTCACCACCGCTTCCCCCGTCACGCCGAGAGAGCCATCCCCGGATTCAGACGAGAGGTGACGCAGGGAAAGGGCCGGGGTCTCGTCCCCCGGGGCCTGCGCTGGTACCCTTGAGCCACACCCTCTTCACAAGGAATCCCCGATGAAACCGTTCGCCCTGCTGCTCGGCTGTGGTGCCCTGACCCTTGCCGGTGTCGCCCAGGCCAGCACGCCGGTCCAGATCTCCCTGCCCGGTGTCAACCTGCCCTCGTCCAATCAGGTGGAAGGGGCACGGGCTTCCTTCCTCTACGGCCGCACCGGCCAGGTGAAGGGGATCGATCTGCCGGTGTTCGCCCTCTCCGACGTGGATCAGTTCACCGGTCTGCAGCTTGGTGTGTTCTTTGGCGCGAGCCGGGTGCGCCACTAGTTTGGCGGGGTCGCCATCAACGCCGTTAACTGGCACGAAGGGCAGGATACCGGCCTCAATCTGGGCTTCGTCAACCTGACCAACAATGTGAAGGGGCTCAACTGGGGGGCGGTCAACATCGCCCAGGGCAATGCCCTGGCCAACGTCGGCTTCGTCAACTATGCCGAACGCACCACGTTCCAGCTGGGATTCGTCAATGCCACCAAGCACCTGGACGGCTTGCAGATTGGCCTGGCCAACTACGCCGAGAACGGCATCTTCCCCATTCTGCCCCTGATCAACTTCAAGAAATCCTTCTAGGGACCAACTTGCCCTTGCTTTAGGAGGGGCAGCCATTACCCTGTGCTCCATCAAGGCTGCACAGAGGTAACAGGGGCATGACAACGGAACACATGGACGCCATCGGCATCGGCTGGGACGTGAGGGGCTGGCAGGGCAATGCCCAGGCGGTGGCGGTGGTGGGTTGGCAGGCCCGGGAGTCGCGTCTGCACTGGCTCGGGATCTCCCCCCTGTTTCGCCTGAGCTCCCGGGTCGCGCCGGATCTGGATGCCCTGCTGCGCCCGGCCCTGCAAGACGAGGTGGCGCTGATGCAGGTGCTGGCCTGCCCGCGCCTTGCTCTCGGCATCGATGCGCCCCTGGCCTTTCCCCGCGCCCTCGCCGATCTGCTGGCGGGGCGGGGGAGCGGCTTTCCCGTGCCCCAGCGGGAGATTGACAACCCTTACGCCTACCGGGATTGCGAGCGCTGGCTCCATCAGCACTATGGCAAGAAGCCCCTCTCCGCCACCTTCGACAGGCTCGGCAACAACGCCACCCTGGCCCTCTCCATGCTGCCGCGCCTCGGGGATCTGCAACTGGTGCCAAAACGGGCGAGGGCTGCCGGGCGCGCGGTGCTGGAGGTCTATCCCGCCCTGGCCAAAATGGGGGGCAAAGCCTCTGCTGTGCGGCCCGAGCTGCAACCCCACCTGCCAGCAATCCTCATCCCTGGAACGGATCCCTATGATGCCGCGCTCTGCGCCCTGATGGCCCTGCAATATGCGGCCGAAGGGGCCGTCACCTCGCTGCCTGCTCTGGTGGACCTGCCGGAGGAGATGGCACCGGACGAAGGCTGGGTCTACCACTTCGCCCGGGATTGAGACGCCCAAGCACCGCGCTCCCTCTGACGACTGCTGGCGACTCGCTGTAGTCACGGCACTGGTGACGTGACTTGCTGTCGCCACTGCGTATGGCTTGTCGTTGCCACGGTGTCAGGCAAGGGTAGGCCGTGTTCGTCCTGTGATCTTCCGACGTCTCCTTGACCCTTGCCCTTGTTGCCTTATTTTGCGACTGCCGACTGCCGACTGCCGACTGCCGACTGCCGACTGCCGACTGCCGACTGCCGACTGCCGACTGCCGACTGCCGACTGCCGACTGCCGACTGCCGACTGCCGACTGCCGACTGCCGACTGCCGACTGCCGACTGCCGACTGCCGACTGCCGACTGCCGACTTGCGCCTTTTCATCGGACCTCATCCTTGATCCCGACTGTTCATGGTTGATTGAAAAACCACCTTGTATGCCATCAGACAAGAGACGTACAAGTACATTTATCACCCCGCAGCAGCGGGCAGATGGCTCCAGGGTTGTGCAGAAACTGGGTCGTGGCGGTCAAATATGCGGCAGGTTAGGCCTGCAGAAGCATAAATAGGGAGTCAGGGCGTTAATTGCTGGAAGAGCCGTCTCTTCATCCGATATATTGCCTCTTTTCCTCAGGCTTCTTGTGCGGTGGTGTCGATGAAACGCATTCTCTCTATCCAGTCCCACGTGGTGTTTGGCTGTGCCGGCAACAGTGCCGCCGTGTTCCCCATGCGCCGTCTCGGCATGGAGGTGTGGCCCATCAATACGGTGCAGTTCTCCAACCACACCCAGTACGAGGCGGGTTGGCAGGGAATGGCGATGCCGGCGGGCCACATTGCCGCCTTGTGCCAGGGGCTTTGCAATATCGAGGTGCTGGCGCGCTGCGATGCGGTGCTGAGCGGTTATCTGGGCTCGGCGGAGCAGGGGGACGAGATCCTGGCGGTGGTGGCGGCGGTGAAGCGAGCCAATCCGGCGGCCCTCTATTTCTGCGATCCCGTGATGGGGCATCCGGAGAAGGGGTGCATCGTCGCCCCGGGCGTCACCCGCTTTCTCACCGAGCAGGCCCTGCCGGTGGCGGACATCATGGCCCCCAATCTGCTGGAGCTGGAGACCCTGTGCGATGTCCATCTGACAACCCTGGCCCAGACCCGGGTCGCCGCACGCCAGTTGCTGGAGAAGGGGGTGAAGATGGTGCTGGTCAAGCACCTGGGTCGCGCCGCCAGCGTCCCCGGCCGCTTCGAGATGCTGCTTGCCACCCCCGAGGGAGACTATCTGATCGCCCGTCCCCTTTACGATTTCGCGCGCCAACCGGTGGGCGTGGGGGATCTCATCAGCGCCCTGATGCTGGCCAACCTGCAGGCGGGATATGAGGGGGTGAGTGCCTTCGAGCGCACCAACGCCGCGGTGGATGCGGTGCTGAGACAGACCTGGGAGGCGAATGCCTACGAGCTGCAGCTCATCGCGGCCCAGAGCGCCTTTGCCGAGCCGCAGATTGCCCACAGGGCCGAGCGACTGGCCTGACGCCATTGATCAGCCCGTGACGGGACTGGCTGATCAAGGTTCAGCTTGCGGCGCTGATCGGTGTTGCATCCTGAAAATGATCGACCCTGGGGAAGGGGTCGTAGAAGTGGTGCAGCAGGGCCTTCCACTCCTGGTACCGGGGGGAGCCCCTGAACCCCCGGGTGTGATCTTCCAACCGTTCCCACTGCACCAGCAGCAGGTAGTGATGGGGATCGTCCAGGGCACGCTGCAACTGGTGGCCCAGGTAGCCGGGCATGGCGCTGATGATGTGCTGGGCCCGGGCGAAGGCCTGCTCGAAGTCAGTGGCCTTGCCGGGAATGATCTGCAGATGGGCGACTTCCAATATCATGATGGCTCCTTGCCGATGAGTCTGATTGAACCAAAAACCTATGTACGCCGAGCCTTGGAGGGGGCAAGACCGGCACGCTGTCCGGTCTTGCCAGGCCGTCTGCCTCAGAGCTGCTTGTAGAAGAACTGGGTGGCGGCGAGGGTGCCGTCCCCATTGCGGGCGAAGTCCGGGATCTGGCCGGCCTCCTGATAGCCGAGCTGGCGATAGAGGCTGGAGGCCACGTCGCCGACCCGGGTATCCAGCACCAGCAAGGTACGCCTGGCGTCCTGGGCCCCTTGCTCCATGGCGTTCATCAGGGCGCGGCCCACCCCCTTGCCACGGGCCTGGCTGTGAACCATCAGCTTTTCCACTTCGGCCCTGTGGCCCCCGTTGGCCTTGGTGCACAGGGAGAGCTGCAGGGCGCCCACCAGATGGTGCTGATCAAACGCCACCCAGAGCTTGCGCACTCCATCCGCCAGCTCCCCCTCGATGCCTTGCCAGTACGCCAGCCCCTGCTCTTCCTGCAGGGGAGGCAGAAAGCCCACCGAGGCACCGCTGGCCACGCAATCTTGCAGCAGGGCGATCAGCGCCGGTTTGATGCCTCTGGTGCTCTCGACCTCAAGGATCTCCATTGAATGTCCTCATCTTCTCTCTTGGCCCACGTGGGGGATTAACGTCTCGGGCGCGGACTCTCCTGCCGGTGCCATTATCATCCGGTCAGGTGCGCCGTCTCTTAATGGATCAGTCCCTGCGCTGCCAGCCACTGGAACAGCAGGCGGGAGACGGGGGAGACTTCGGCCAGGTGGCGGCTGTCCAGCCAGCGCAGCTCGGCGATCTCCGCCGAGGCGACGGGCGTGCCGTCGGCGTCCCCCGTGTAGCAACGCAGATTGACATTCACCCCTTGCGGCTTGCCGTCCGCCTGGGCGCTGAACTCGCAGGCGAACGCCAGGGTGTCGGGTTTCAGGGTGACCGCGAGCTCTTCCTCGATTTCACGAACGAGGGCCGCCTCGTCGCTCTCGCCCGGCTCGCGCTTGCCCCCCGGTATGTAGTAGATGTCCTTGCCGTGGGAGCGGGCGCACAGCAGTTGTCCCTCCTTGAAGGTCAGCCAGGCGAGTTTGTCGATCATGGGCAGATTCCTCTTGTTGCCGCTTGTCAAAGGGGGGGCTCGCTGCTCGCACAGGGTGCGATAGGAGCGGGTTTCCCGCATCTCGGGCGCCAGTCCCAGCCGGCTAGCCAGCGCCAGCAACTGCGCGCGGTAGGCGGGCAGGGCGGTCTCGTCGTCAGTCATGATGGCGAGCTCGGCAAAATCACCGACGCCTGCTAGGTGATCCACCGTGACGTGGAAGGCCCCCAGAAAATAGATGCTGCGCCGCTTGTCGATGGTCAGCACCGGCTGGTAGCCCAGGGTGCGCACCATGCTGGCCGCCTTGTCCGCATCGGGGATGTTGACCGCCTCGCAGCGATCGGGTCCGGGCCCTTTGACTATCCAGAGCCGGATGCCCTTGGGGGCCATGGTGCGGATGATCAGGCTCTTCTCCTCCCGGGCCAGGGCGCCATCTGCCGTGTCGAAGTAGCAGTCCTGCTCATGATTGTCCGCCACCATCACCTCGGGGCCGAGGGCCGTGAGGGTATGTACAAAGGCGGCGCTGTCCGTCAGGCGGTATTTGAACTCCACCTCGAAGCGCCCCTGAAAGTGGGTGGTCATGGCCTTGCGACGGCTCCCGAACGGCAAATGAATAGGGCAGCCTAGCAAAAGTGCCGGGCTCTCCCAAGCATCGGGATCACAGCTTCGCATCGACTGCTGGCTTTATGACCAGATGGTGAGGGAAAATCCGCCCTGGTGCACAGCTTGTGGCCCGGTGGCTGGGCGCCGTACGGGGGCTGTGCTCTAATAAGCCCCCTCTTTGGCGGTATTTCCGCCCTGAACAACGACAACGAGGCGGCGGCCCCGGCCGCGCCAGTGGAGCCACAGATGCAGATCACCTCACAGACCCCCTTTATCGGACTGGGCGTGGCGGGCAACTTCGCCGGTCACCTGGAGCAGGCAGGGGAGGCGGCGGACTTCGTCGCCGTCAAGGTTGACGACAAGGTCGCCCCCAAGGCGCTGTTCCCCTTCTATGTGCCGAACCATCCCGGCCAGCTCGGGGTCTTCCCGTTGAGCGGCGATGCCATCTTCCTGCCGGAGGCGGCGGTGAGCGGGGACGAGAAGGTGCAGATTGAACCCGAGGTGGCGCTGTGGTGCGAGCTGGAGTACGCGGGGGAGCAGGTGGTGGCCATCCATCCCAAGGCGTTTGGCGCCTACAACGACTGCTCCATCCGTCGCCCTAATGCCAAAAAGATCAGCGAGAAGAAGAACTGGGGTGAAGAGAGCAAGGGGCTGGCCGCGAACTTGGTGCCCCTGACCCACTTTGCCGCAGGATGCGAGCTCGATGACTACCGCATCGCCTGCTATCTGGAGCGGGACGGGGAGCTGCACCCCTACGGGATCGACAGCGCGGCGGTGGACTACAGCTACTTCCACGGTCAGTTGCTGGCGTGGGCCATCGACAAGTTCAACCATCAGCAGGACGAAGGCCCGGCCGAGCATATCCAGGGGCTGCTGGCCCAGGCGGGGCGCCCGGCCCATGCGCTCATCAGCATTGGCGCCACCCGCTACACCCCCTTTGGCGAGACCCACTTCCTCGCTCCCGGTGACACCGCCTGCGTGGTGGTCTACCCCGCCAGTCGCTACAGCGAGAGCGACATTCGCGAAGCCATTCGCTGCCGCACCTTTGGCCCGGATGTCTCCGCCTTGCTCCAGGCAGTTAGGAGCAGGTAATAGTTAGGATTTATTAATTTAGGGAAGGTGCGAATAAGTCATATGGCACAAGAGCATTTACTGGTAACCCATTGATATTAAATGACTAAAATTTTCATTTTTTGTTCGTGGGATACTTGTTCGCACTTTCCCTAGATAAAATACATCGAGATGCTCTTCATCGCCCCCGAGGCGAGAGGGGGAGGGGTCGGCCGCCAGCTAGTGGACCACGCCATCCGTTGTCTGGGGGCGACTCGCGTGGACGTCAACGAACAGAATGCCCAGGCTGTCGGCTTCTACCAGCACCTGGGCTTCGAGGTGACGGGGCGCTCCCCCCTGGATGGCCAGGGCAAGCCCTATCCCCTGCTGCACATGGCCTTGGCCGCCGGTTAAGGGCGCCAGAGCATAAAAAAACCGCCCGGGACGTGGGCGGTTTTTTGTGTCAGGTCGGCAGCTATCTGCCTCACTCCTCGCTGGAGTTGTCCTGATAGTCGCCCCGCTGGGCCTTGGGCAGACGGCGCATAGGGGCGAAACCGATGTCATCGCCTACCACTTCCCGCTTGCGGGACTTGTTTTGCGCAGGCTGGGCAGGCTTCTTGGCGCCATCCCCTTTGCCTTTCCCGGCGGCGGGCTTGCCCTTGGCGTTGGCATGGCCACGGGCGCGGGGCGGGTTTTGCACCGGCTTGCTGCCCGGCAGGGTCTGGCGGCTCGGCTTGCCGCTCGGCTCGTATCCTTCCAGGATCTCCACGGTCAGGGATTGGCCGATCAGCGCCTCGATCTCCTTGAGCTGACCCAGCTCGTCCTGGCTCACCAGAGAGATGGCCTCGCCGCCACGGCCGGCGCGGCCGGTGCGGCCGATGCGGTGGATGTAATCCTCCGCCATCTGGGGCAG
The DNA here is from genome assembly GCF_027705505.1 of Aeromonas sp. QDB56. Taxonomy (NCBI): domain Bacteria; kingdom Pseudomonadati; phylum Pseudomonadota; class Gammaproteobacteria; order Aeromonadales; family Aeromonadaceae; genus Aeromonas; species Aeromonas sp. QDB56. The sequence continues at coordinate 21,313 of NZ_JAPDBZ010000037.1, read as the reverse complement.
CTCGAAGTTGATCACGTGGGGCAGTTGATCGATGTCCAGGCCGCGAGCGGCGATGTCGGTGGCAACCAGCACCCGCACCTTGCCTTCACGAAAATCCGCCAGCGCCCGGTTGCGGGCCCCCTGGCTCTTGTCACCGTGGATGGCGACCGTATCCAGGCCATCTTTCTGCATTTGCTGGGCGAGCCTGTCGGCAATCTGCTTGGTGCGCACGAACACCAGCACCCGCTGCCAGTTGCCACGGCCAATCATGTGGGAGAGCATCTCCCGGCGGCGCTCCCGATCGACCTGGATGATGCGCTGGCTTACCTGCTCTGCGGCGGTGTTGCTGGGATCCACCTCGATGAGGGTGGGATCCTTGAGCAGATCGTCCGCCAGCGCCTTGATGTCATTGGAGAAGGTGGCAGAGAACAGCAGGGTCTGACGCTCCTCCGGCAGGGCCTTCATGATGCGGCGAATGTCGGTGATGAACCCCATGTCGAGCATTCTGTCCGCTTCATCCAGCACCAGTACCTCGAGGGCGCTCAGGGTCAGGGCGCCCTGGGTCAGCAGATCCAGCAGGCGGCCCGGGGTGGCGACCAGAATGTCGACCCCGAGCTTGATGGCGTCCAGGTTCGGCTTGATGCTGACGCCGCCATAGGCGATCAGGGTACGAAACGGCAGGTGGTGGGCATATTTGATGATGCTCTCACCCACCTGGGCGGCCAGCTCCCGGGTCGGGGTCAGCACTAGGGCTCGCACCTGGCGACGACCACCACGGCCGTGGTTGGCCAGCAGTCGATGAAGCATGGGCAGGGTGAAACCGGCCGTCTTGCCCGTGCCTGTCTGGGCGCCGCCCAGCACGTCCTGCCCGGCCAGGATGGCGGGAATGGCTTGCTGCTGGATGGGGGTGGGTTGTTCGTAACCCAGCTCCTTGACGGCCCGCAGGATGTGCGGTGACAGACCCAGTTCATTGAATGACATGTTCGAGGGACACTCCGAGCCTTGGGCTCAACGGGTGACGGCAGCCTTGGTCCGTCACGACATGGAAAATAGGGTGGGTCGCCATCGAGGCTGGGCCTGAGCCCGGCAAAGCGACCGCACAAGAGACAGTGGGCGCGTAATATAGCAGATGCGAGGCGCACGCGCAGCAGCCGTGTCGCGAGCGGCGCACGCCCGTCAGAGCAGTCCCTCGATGGCCTGCACCAGATCCTCCGGTCTGGTCTGGGGGGCGAAGCGCTCCACCACCCGGCCTTCACGGTCAATCAGGAACTTGGTGAAGTTCCACTTGATGGCCTCGCTGCCAAGGAGTCCGGGCTTTTGCTCCTTGAGCCAGCGATAGAGGGGGTGGGCCCCGGCGCCGTTGACCTCGCATTTGGCCATCAGGGGGAAGCTGACCGGGTAGTCGAGCGAGCAGAAGCGGGCGATCTCCTCGGCATCGCCCGGCTCCTGATGGCCGAACTGATCGCAGGGAAAACCCAGGATCTCGAAGCCTTGGGGGCCGAACTGGCGATAGAGGGCCTCAAGCCCGGTGTATTGGGGGGTAAAACCGCAGCGGCTTGCCACGTTGACCACCAGCACGACACGGCCCTGCAGATCGGCGGTGGACCAGGCCGTGCCATCGAGTCGTTGCAGGGGGATGAGGGGCAGGGGCATGGTTTCTCCTGATGCAAGAGGGGCGACAAGGCGCCCGGGGGACAATCCTTGCACGTTAACGGGCCGAGGGCCGGGGAGCAAGGGGGAGGGCGTCTGTGCCCCCCAGACTCCTATTGATGGCGGGACTTCTCAAGAGAAGCAATCCGGTTTGTGCCGATGGTCCGAAGTCGCTACAAAGCGCACTCTCTCCCCTCGCTGCGAGCCTATCTTTGGACTATCAAGCCGTCATGGATGCCATCTACACCCGGGGTTGGGTGATAGTGGATGATTTTTTAACCGCCGCCGAGGTGGATGCCCTCAAGGCTTGCCTGCCGGACGAGTGGCGACCGGCGGGGATCGGGCGCGAGACCCTGCATCAGGACAACCGCGATATCCGTCGGGATCAGATCCACTGGCTCGACGCCTCCCTCGGCGCGCCGGTGGCCGACTATCTGGCCCGGATGGAGTCCCTGCGTCTGGCCGCCAATCGCAGCCTGATGCTGGGGCTGTTCGACTACGAGGCCCACTTTGCCCGCTACCGTCAGGGGGACTTCTACGCCACCCATCGCGACGCCTTCGCCGGGCGATCCAACCGCCGGCTCACCTCGGTGTTCTACCTGAACAACGACTGGCAGCCAGAGGCGGGGGGAATATTGCGGGTCTATGACGACAGCGAGCAGTTTCTGATGGATGTCTCCCCCCGGGGCGGGCGGCTGGTGCTCTTCCTGTCTGAAGAGTTTCCCCACGAGGTGCTGCCCGCAAGCCGGGAGCGCTACAGCATTGCCGGCTGGTTTCGGGTCAACGGCAATGGCGCCGGGCGGGTCGATCCCCCCCGCTGAGCGCATTTCATCCTGTTTCTGACACAGGAAGAGACTTTTATCTGCCCGGGCAGGGGGAGGTGCGCCCCATCGGCTGACAAGGCTTCCCCTCCCTTGCTACACTGCCCGCACTTATGTTCGTTTCTGGCTTCGTCCGGTTTTCATGCGGTTGGGTTTGACATGGTGATGACGAAGCCGCTTCTCCCAAGGGATCACATCTAATGAAGAACATGCATGTCTTGCTGCTGTGCGGCGGTGGCGGCTCCGAGCACGAAGTCTCGCTGCGCAGCGCCAATTTCCTCGAAAAACAGCTCGGGCTCCTGCCCGGTATCGAAGTGACCCGGGTCGAGATGTTTGCCGACCGCTGGCTCTCCGCCGACGGTCGCGAGTGCAAGCTGGGGCTGGACAAGCTGCTCTCGTTCGACAGCGTGGCCCGTCCGGTGGACTACGTGGTGCCCTGCATCCACGGCTATCCCGGTGAGACCGGCGATCTGCAATCCTTCCTCGAGCTGGCCGGCCTGCCTTATCTGGGTTGTGACGCCGAGGCGAGCAAGGTGTGCTTCAACAAGATCACCACCAAGCTGTGGCTCACCGCCATCGGCATCCCCAATACCCCCTACCTGTTCCTGACCGAGCAAGGCGAGGCGAGCCTGATCGAGGCAAAAGCGGCGCTGGCCAAGTGGGGCAAGGTCTTCATCAAGGCGGCCTCCCAGGGCTCTTCCGTGGGTTGCTACTCCGCCAGCAACGAGGCAGACCTGGTGAAGGGCATTGCCGATGCCTTCGGTTACTCCGAGCAGGTATTGATCGAAAAAGCGGTCAAGCCCCGCGAGCTGGAAGTGGCGGTCTACCAGTATGGTGACGAGCTGGTGGCCACCTATCCGGGGGAGATCTGCGTACCCCAGGACAAGTTCTACACCTATGAAGAGAAGTACAGCAGCGCCAGTCACACCGAGACCGCGCTCAAGGCCGAGGGGCTGACTCAGGCGCAGGCTGACGCCATTCACGAGTACGCCTTGAAGGCGTTCCGTCAGCTCAAGCTGACCCATCTGTCGCGCATCGACTTCTTCCTGACCGAAGAGGGGGAGATTTTGCTCAACGAGATCAACACCTTCCCGGGCATGACCTCCATCTCCATGTTCCCGAAACTGCTGGAGCACCATGGCCACAGCTTCGCGCACTATCTAGAGCAGATCCTGCGAAAGGCGGTCTGACGTCGCCAGACCCGTTTGCAACGGATGGTGAGTAGGGGCCTCAGGGCCCCTTTTTCATGGGGGCGAGGCGGGCAGAACGCGGGGAGGGAAGGGGGCAGGGCGCCGCCCGGCAAGCCTTGCCGCCAGGAGGGCGCACCGTTACAATCAGCCCCCTTTTGTCCCGCCACAGGCACCGTCAGAGCCGCGTTCCATGAAGCCCATCCCCGATCACGCCGTCAACCGCCTGCGCATCTGGCGCAAGAGCGTCTCGACCCGACCCTTTCTTGCCCGTGGCGGCAGCGTGCCACGCTGCGATGCCTGCCAGCTGCGCCACGACTGGTGTGCCTGCGACTGGCGCCCGGCGCTCAAGGCCGAGGCCGGTTTTTGCCTCATGATGTATGACAGCGAGCCCATGAAGCCCTCCAACACCGGGCGCCTCATCGCCGACGTGCTGCCGGACTCCACCTGGGCCTTTCTCTGGTCGCGTACCGAACCCCATCCCGAGCTGCTGGCCCTGCTGGCGGATCCCGCCTGGCAGCCCTACGTGGTCTTTCCCGCCTGCGAGAAAGCGCCCGACCGCCTGACCGGCGAGGTGGTACTGGCCCCGGGCAAGAAGCCGCTGTTCATCCTGCTGGACGGCACCTGGCCCGAGGCGCGCAAGATGTTCAACAAGAGTCCCTATCTGGACGGCTTCCCGGTACTCGCCATCAAGCCGGATGCGCTCTCTACCTACGGCATGCGGGTCGCCCACAGCGACGAGCACCTGTGCACCGCCGAGGTGGCCGCCTGCGTGCTGGAAGTGGCCGGGGAGCTACGGGCGGGGCAGGCGCTGCAGCTCTGGTTCAATCTCTTCAGCAGCCGCTACATGGCTGGTCGGGTGAGCCGTGCGCCCGGCGAGGATGAAGCGCCCCTGCTGGAGGGGCTGGAGACCATCAAGGGCCAGAGCCGCGCTCTGGATTAATCCTCATCAGCAGCCGTTACATGGCTGGTCGGGTGAGCCGTGCGCCCGGTGCGGATGAAGCGCCCCTGCTGGAGGGGCTGGAGGCCATCAAGGGCCAGAGACGCGCTCTGGATTAATCCTCTTCAGCAGCCGCTACATGGCTGGCCGGGTAAGCCGTGCTCCCGGTGAGGATGAAGCGCCCCTGTTGCAGGGGGTGGCGGTTATCAAAGCACAGACCCTCTCGCACGTTGATTGATGAAAATAAGGAATTAGTTGGCTGCCATTGTTTCGTTAGCTTCATGAGCCTGCCCTCGCTAGGATAGCGACCTGTTGACTCCTTCAGGCTCCAGGCCATGCCGGGCGCCGCCAATCACACGAGGTCTATGGATGGAACTGGAACTGCTCACCCTGGTCGCCCTCTTCGGGGTGGCCCTCATCGCCGGCTTTATCGACGCCATCGCCGGGGGCGGGGGGCTCTTGACGGTGCCGGCCCTGCTGGCCACCGGCATGCCGCCAGCCCTGGTGCTTGGCACCAACAAGTTGCAGAGCAGTTTCGGTTCCTTCTCCGCCACCTGGTTCTATGCCCGCAAGGGGCTCCTTGAGTGGGCCATCATCTGGCCGGCGGTCATCTGCACCTTCATCGGGGCGGCCATCGGCACTCTGGCGGTGCAGACCATCGATGCCGCCATCCTGGAGCGGCTGCTCCCCTTCCTGCTGATGGCGTTTGCCTGCTACTTCTACTTCTCCCCCAGGGTGAGCGATGCGGAGAGCCAGCGTCGCCTCACTCCCATGGCGTTCGCCCTGCTGGTGGGCGGGGGCGTGGGCTTTTATGACGGCTTCTTCGGGCCGGGCACGGGGTCGTTTTTTGCCATCGGTTTCGTGGCCCTGGCGGGCTTTGGCATGGCGCGGGCCACCGCCCACACCAAGCTGCTCAACTTCACTTCCAACATCGCTTCTCTGCTCTTCTTCACCCTGGGGGGCAAGGTGGTGTGGAGCGTGGGGCTGTGCATGGCGCTGGGGCAGTTCATCGGGGCGCGCATGGGCTCCAAGCTGGTGCTCAAGAAAGGGGTGAAGCTCATCAAGCCGCTGTTGGTGACCGTCTCCCTGGTGATGTCCGCCAAGCTGGTGTGGAGCCAGTACCCCGAGCTCTTTGCCTGGCTGGGCTGAGCCGATATCCCCCATGACGAGGGCCCGATCGCAGATCGGGCCCTCTTGCGTTTCAGCCCAGTGCCGTCAGTTGCCGGAAATGGGCTTGCAGCGCCTGCACCAGGCGGGCAATGCGATCGCGCTTGAGGCTGTTTGGCCGATAGACCAGGTGGAGCGGGCGGCCCAGTCCCGGCAGGGGGCGTGCCTGTGTCCCCTGCTCACCCACCAGCGCCAGCAGGCCGGCGGGCAGGAGCACGGGGCCAATGCCTGCCTTGGCCAGCTCGATCAGCGCCAGGTAGGAATCGAGCTCCATGGCGGGGATAAGCCCGAGGGCGGCCAGGGGCTCGCGCAGATAGCGGTTGGAGGGGTTCTCCAGATCCATGGTCAGGATCTTGCGCACCTTGCCCTGCATCCCCTGACTCACGTCGCCTTCAGCCAGTTGCTTGCTGGTCACAGTTTCTTGCAAGGCGCCCTGGTGATCCGGCTGCGCCGCCTCATCCAGAGCCTCCCCCACCAGATAGAAGGGCTCCTCCAGCAGCCGTTCGGCACACAGCCCATGGCCAGGCGGCAGGCGGCCGGCGCAGATCCCGAGCAGGGCATCCCCGCCGCGCACCCGGGCCAGAATGACCGGGGTGTGGTGGGTAGAGAGGGCAATGTGGGGATCCCGTTCAAGATAGGCGTGCATGAAGCGGGCGAGGTAGCCCGCCAGCAGGGTTTCGGAGCAGGCGATGGACAGAGGGGTCTGATCCGTGAGGATCTGGCTGTCCGCCAGCACCCCCTTCATTTCGGCGAGGCTCGGGGCTACCCGGGCGAGCAGTTCACGGGCCTGGGGAGTGAGGCGGATATGACGGCCATCCGGCTCGATGAGCTTCTTGCCAAGGCGCTGCTCCAGCTGGGCGATGCGCTTGCTGACCGCCGACTGACTGATATAGAGGCGGCTTGCAACCTTGGCCATGGTGCCCTCGCTTGCCAGCAGGCAGAGTGTCTCCAGCCCTTCCAGTAACATGCGTCCTCCCTCCTCGTGTGTTGGACGCGGTTACCTTAGGGGCTGGTGGCATCAGGGGCAAGTACCGTTTGCGGCCCTTGATAGCGGCCAGCGCCACGCCTTGACGGGGGGCGCGAAGATCACCAGGTTGCCAATGAGACTCACCACCACGCCGACGATGGAGACCGTCTGCCAGACAAAGCCTTCATAGAAGGTGGAGAGGGTGAGGGCCACCAGGGGGAAGAGCACGGTGGCGTAGGCCGCCTTGCTGGCACCGATGCGCCCCACCAGGGTGAGGTAGGCGGTGAAGGCGATGACGGAGCCGAAGATGGCCAGATAGACCATGGCGGCGAGGTAGCGCGGGTCGGTGGGCAGGGTGAGTGACTGACCGAGTACCGTGACCCAGCCCAGCAGCAGCGCCACGCCGTAGACCATGCCCCAGGGTACCATCTGCAATACGTGATAGCCCTGGCGCTGTCCCCGGGCGGAGACCAGGTTGCCCAGGGAGAAGCAGAGAGTGCCGGCGCAGGCAAAGAGCAAGCCCTTCCAGCCGTTTGCACCCAGTTGCGCATCCGCCAGCACCGGCCAGAAGAGCAGCAGGGTGCCAAGCAGCCCCAGCAACGATCCTTGCAGCCAGCGCAGGCCCGGTCGTTTACCCTCGAACAGCCAGAGATTGAGGCCGTTGAAGATACTGGCGCTGGCGAAAATCACCGCCGACAGACCGCTCGGGATATAGAGGGTGGCGTGGTAGAAACAGAGGAAGTTGGTGGAAAAGAGCAACGCGCCGAGCAGGGCTGCATAACGCTGGCCCGCCCAGGGCAGGCGCGGAAACTTGCCGCTCACCGTGAGCAGGGTGAACAGGGCCAGGGCCGCCAGGGCGAAACGATAGAGCACCGAGACCTCGATGGGGATGGGGCCGAGCTGCCAGGCGATGGCAATCCAGGTGCTGCCCCAGATGAGGACGGTGGAAACATAGAGCATCAGATTCATGGTGTGATCCCATCAAGAGAAGATGATGTGATCAGCATGAACCGGGAGGCGGGGTGCCGGCTTGCACCATCTTGCGGTTTTTTCAACGGAGGCGCAGCCTTTGACCATGAGGCGCGATAAGATGGCGACAGGAAAGGGGCGGGAGAGGGACGCAAGCGTGCAGCATGCCATGCAGCAGACAAGACAAACGGGGGTCTTTGATGCCCTGGTGAGCACCGGTGCCAGACTGGAGGACTCCTGCTGGCTGGAGCCCGGGCTCGGGGTGGCGAGCTGGTGCAACCGCTACGATCAGACCCGCTACCACAAGCCGGGCAACCACACCATCAGCGTCTACCTGCAGGGGGGCGAGCAGACCGAGCGGCTGGACGGCCCCGGTGGCCATGGTGGTGCCGGCAAGGTGTGCATCATGCCGGATCACCACAGGTCCGAGTGGTTGGTGCGCGAGGAGTTTCGCTTCTTCCACCTCTACTTCACCCCCGCCCACTTCACCCGCATCGCCGAGCAGGCGTGTGACAAGGAGGGGCGTCATCTGCAACTGGAAGACAAGACCTTCATCGACGATCCCCAGGCGGTGGCCCTGGTGCAGGGGCAATTGATGAAGCTGGACTGGCAGCACGGCATCGATCGCATGGCGCTCTCCCACGGTGCCTGGATGCTGATGCTGCACGCCTATCGCCATCACACCCGCGAGGCCCCGGCGCTGCCGGAAGTGCGCGGCGGCCTGGCCCCGGCCGTGGTGCGCCGGGTGCAGGAGTATCTGCAGGCTCACCTGGCCGAGCCGGTCACTCTGGGAGAGCTCGCCCGGGAGGCGGGTCTGAGCGAATACCACTTCGCCCGGATGTTCGGGCAGAGCCTGGGCTGTCCGCCCCACCGCTACCTGCTCGGGCTGCGGCTCAAGCGGGCCAAGCAGTTGCTGGCGGGAAGCGAGCCCCTGGCCAGCATCGCCGCCCAGTGCGGCTTCTCCTCCCAGGCCCATTTTGGCAACCGCTTTCGGGAGGCGTTCGGCCTGAGCCCGGGCCAGTGGCGAGCCCAGTTGTCATTCTCCTGTCACAGATAACCCTGAGACTCTGGGCAAAAGAGGTGTACCCTCTGTCTCTTGTCCATTGAAAGGAATGCCCATTGAATCATCGCAAACGTCAGACCCGTACTCGCCATCTCTGGTTCAACCACTGGAATGCCCCCCTCTATCGCGCCACCCAGCCGACGCCGCCCGAACCGCTCGTTCCTCACAGTTCCCGCTGAAAACGCCGTAACCCGATAGGATTTTTCCGGCAACTTTGCCACTATTGCGCCATCAGGATGGACTGGATATGGCCGCATGTTTCTGGAACGCATTGAAGTCAAAGGTTTTCGCGGAATAAATCGCCTCTCCCTCGGGCTGGACAACACCACTGTGCTCATCGGCGAAAACGCCTGGGGCAAATCCAGCCTGCTGCGGGCCCTCTGGTGCCTGCTGGGGGATGCCGAGCCCTATCAATTTGGTCAGGATGATTTTCATCGGCCGGAAGATCCCGAGCTCGAACCCTCGCGCACGCTGCAACTGGTGCTCACCTTCAGCGAGTATCGTCCCCAGATGTGCCAGCACTCCCGCCGTCTGGCCCGCCTCGGGGCGGCCTGGATCCCGCACAAGGACAAGTTCCACCGGGTGCATTATCGTGCCAGTGCCGAGTTGCAGGACGATGGCAGCGTGCTCACCACCCACGACTTTCTCGACGGCATCGGCAAGAGCCTGACCATCGACAACAACGAGGCGCTGGTGCGTCTGCTCATCACCATGAATCCGGTGTTCAGGCTGCGGGATGCCCGTACCGCCAGGGATGGTATCGAGCGGCTGCCCTGGGGGGATCTGTGCGAGCAGCGGCTGGACGAGCTGGCCGGCAAGCTCACCGATGAGCCCCAGCGCATCGGCGAGCCAGAACTCAAGGAGGCGCTGCAGGCGGTGCAGCAGTTGATGGAGCACTACTTCAGCGCCCTGGCGCCCATCAAGCACAAGCCTCGCAGCCAGCGGGATATCGTCAATCGCCCCATGACCCTGCGCAATCCCGGCAACCTGCAGGTGCTGCTGCGCAATGCGGACAACCGGGCGCTGCAACTGGCCATGGCGGGCATGGCGGCCATGCTGCTCCACGCCCGGGGCAACCGGGAGCTGGAGGAGGGGGCCAGACCCATACTGATGCTGGAAGACCCCGAGAGTCGCCTGCATCCCACCATGCTGGCCCTGGCCTGGGGTCTGCTGGAGCAGTTGCCCGGCCAGAAGCTGCTCACCACCAACTCGGGGGACCTGCTCTCCTCCTTGCCCCTCAATCAGGTGCGCCGTCTGGTGCGCCGCCAGCAGGACATCCTCTGCCATCAGTTGGGAGGGGAGCGCTACAGCAGCGACGATCTGCGCAAGATTGCCTTCCATGTGCGCATCAACAGGCCCATGTCGATGTTTGCCCGCTGCTGGCTGCTGGTGGAAGGGGAGACCGAGATCTGGCTGCTCTCGGAGCTGGCCCAGATCTGCGGCTACAGCCTGCGGGCGGAGGGGGTGCGCATCATCGAGTTCGCCCAGTGCGGCCAGGCCCCCCTCATCAAGGTGGCCCGGGACTTTGGCATAGAGTGGCACCTGCTCACCGACGGTGACGAGGCGGGCGCCAAGTATGCAAGCTCCGCCCGCTCCCTGCTCAAGGGGGAGCGCGAGCGGGATCGGCTGACCCAGTTGCCGGCGGCAGACATAGAGCACTACCTCTACCAGAACGGGTTCGAGGGGGTGTTCCGGCGTGAGGCGGGGGTCGGGGGGCGCTCCACCCTCAACGCCGGGCGCATCATCGCCAAGGCGATCCACCATCGCAGCAAGCCAGGCATGGCCCTGGCGGTGGTGGAGGAGGCGGAGCGCCTCGGCAGCGAGCACATTCCCCCTGTGCTCAAGCAGATGTTTGCCCGGGTGGTTGCCCTTGCCCGGGGACAAAGCTGACCGGCGACGTTGGGAAGACGGAGGGAGTTTGGATATACTCCCTGCCTCTTGTCCTTCCTTACCCTGTGATGGGTGCACCCGCACCCGGACTGCTGCCGGAGACCCTATGTTCGTCCAACTTCCTTTTTGGCTCTTTCCCCTGACCGGTCTGATGGCCCTGGGGGCCCTGATCGCTGTGGGGCTCGTCCTGTGGCGCGGGGATCTCTGCCCGGGCCAGCGCTCGCGGATCACTACCCAGCTCTTCTCGGTCTGGGTGATCACCGGGCTCTCTCTGATGCTGGCGGTGGAGGCCAAGGTTGCGGGCTGGCTCATCTGGAGTGGGGGGGCCGCCCTGGTGCTCGGTATCGTGCTCTCCCTGGTCCAGTCTCGCCTGGAGGGCAAGCGCGCCATCCCCGCCACCCTGCTGTGGTTGCCCGCCATGCCGCTCGCCCTCTACGGGCTGGGTCTGATGCAGATCCAGGGCTGGCTCGGCGGCCTGCTGCAGATGGTACTGCTGGGGTCGGCCTTTGCCCACCTGATGCTGCTGCGTGCCCGCCACCGCCTGCAAGCCTTCAATCTGCTGCTGCCCCTGGCGGGGCTCGTCTCCGCCATCCTGAGTCTTATCTGGCTGGCGGTGCTGGTGGGTTGGCAGGGGAGCAGCGCCGGGCTCGACCCGCTGATCCCCGGGGTAGTGACCCAGGCTGGCCTGCTGGTCGCAGCCCTGTTGCTCTGGTTCAGCCCCATCTACCGTCAGCAGGAGACGGCCCCCGTGGTGGTCTCCGTGACCCTGTGCGGCCTCATCATCGCCCAGATTGCGGCGACCAGCGTGTTGCACCAGCTGGCCTGATCCCGGCGCATTCTCCCGCCCGCACCTTGTCGTGCGGGCTTTTTTATGGGAAAGAGGGTAAAGGCGGGGAGGGGCCTGAGGGGGAAGAGATCGCTAGCTGCCTGAAAAAACTGCGATTTGTTGCAAAAGAGCGCAGTATGTGACGGTTTAATCCCCGAATAAACTTTTTTTAGGATATTTACTTGCAATCTCAGCGTTGGCGCCTATTATGGGCGACCTCGGACGCGGGGTGGAGCAGCTCGGTAGCTCGTCGGGCTCATAACCCGAAGGTCGTCGGTTCAAATCCGGCCCCCGCA
>NZ_JAPDBZ010000037.1:0-9553 GCF_027705505.1 Aeromonas sp. QDB56 | reverse complement strand
CAATTCGGACGCGGGGTGGAGCAGCTCGGTAGCTCGTCGGGCTCATAACCCGAAGGTCGTCGGTTCAAATCCGGCCCCCGCAACCAACTTCTGACTGATTTTCTTCTGCATTACCTCTCTGATTACCTCCAGCATCTGTTGCTTGCACACAATAATGTGTGTTTTTCCGATCCCTCTCGCCATTTGTTCGGTATCATCCTGCTTTCTGTTCATGGATGAGGCCGCACCCTGTGATGACCCCTTTTAGCTATTCTTCTCCCCAAATCACGATGCAGAACACCTCCCTCGCCGAAGTAATGGCAGGGTCGGCTGCCGTCAAACTCCTGCTCATTGCCGACTCAGCGCGCGATACCCTGCTGGCGACGCCTCCCTTTGCCGCCGTGGCAACCCAGATAGCCCTGGGTCAGAAGGCCCCCTATTCCCTTGACGACAGTCAGGGGCTGCAACGGGTGATCTTCATGGATGCCCGCCCGGTCCTGGATCATCGGCTCTACAAGCAGGTGCGCAGCTGGGTGGGCTCGCTGGCGGGCCTCAAGGCGACGCACCTGGCGCTCCATCTGGAGGGCTTTGACGATGAGCATCGCGCGCAACTGGCAAGGGTGGTGCTCGCCTGCCTGCTCGCCGCCGATGTGACCCTGCCGACCCAGAAACGAAGTGAGGCGACAAGACCGGGTTATCAGCAGTTGCAACTTTCCCCCCCTTGCGAGCTGGACATGGCCCGCCTGAGCGCAGAAACCGAAGGCAATGGTCTGGCTCGCCACCTGGCGGTGCTGCCAGCGTCCGAGCTCAATGCCCGTCATTACCGGGCCTATGCCCGGGAGCTGGCGCAGCAGGAGGGGTGGCAGTGGCAGGAGTTTGATGAGACGACCCTGGCACAGAAGGGGGCTGGCGCCTTCCTGGCGGTGGCCCGTGGTTCGGCGGACGGTCAGGCCGCCATCGTCAGGCTCAGTTACTGTCCGGCCAACCCGGTGCGCCGCGTCGCGCTGGTGGGCAAGGGGATCTGCCACGACTCCGGTGGCTACAACCTGAAAGTCGGTGGCAGCATGTATGGCATGCACCTGGACATGGGGGGCAGCGCGGTGGCCCTTGGCACACTGCTGGCCATCAGCCGGGCGAAACTCCCCATTGAGGTGCACTGCTGGCTCGCCATCGCTGAGAACCACATCGGCCCGCAGGCCTTCCGGCCCGGTGAGGTGGTGACTGCGCTGAACGGCACCACCATCGAAGTGGTGGACACCGATGCCGAGGGTCGCATGGTGCTGGCGGATGCCCTGACCCTGGCGGCCGGGGACAAACCCGACTTGCTGATCGACTACGCCACCCTGACCGGCGCCTGCAAACGGGCGCTCGGCAGCCGTTACAGCGGCGCCTTCACCAACCGCCCCGAGTGGCTCACCACGCTGATAGCGCTGGGACAGCAGAGCGGGGAGCGAGTCTGGCCCTTCCCCCTGGACGAGGATTACGATGACAACCTCGATAGCGAGTGGGCCGATCTGTTACAGTGCGCGCCGGGCGCCTCCCCGGATCACATCGATGCCGCCCGTTTTCTCACGCGCTTCGTGCCCGCCGAGCTTCCCTGGTTGCACCTCGACCTGAGTGGTTTTCGCAACAAGGGGGGCAATGGCGTGGTGGGCAGCGAGGTAACCGGCTTTGGTGTCAGGCTGACCCTGACCCTGCTCGACAGCCCTCTGGGGATGGGTGCGCCCGACGCATGACAACGTGGCCAAGCACAATCAATAAGGACAAGCGTGAAACAAGCAAGTTATGACTGGGTGCTGTTCGATCTGGACGAAACCCTGCTCGATTTTCCGGTCGCCAGGGCGCTGGAGCGGACCCTGCAGATCTACGGCGTGGCGCCGACTCCCCCCAAGATGGCGGAGTACCATGCCCTCAACCAGCGGCTCTGGCAGCAGTACAACTCAGGGGAGATTGACGCCACCCACCTGCAGCAGACCCGTTTTTCGCTCTTTGCCGAGCAGGTCAACGTGGCGCCCATGGCGATGAACGAGACCTTCCTGCAGCAGATCATCGCCCTGAGCGTGCCGCTGGAGGGGGTGGAGGAGACCCTGCAGGCCCTGAAGAGCAAGGTCAGAATGGGGATCATCACCAACGGCTTCAGCCTGCCCCAGCGCGGGCGCCTCGACAAACTGGGCTGGAACAGCTGGTTTGAGCCTCTCGTTATCTCTGACGAGGTGCAGGTGACCAAGCCGGCGGCGGCCATCTTCCAGCATGCCCTGGCGCAGATGGGTCAGCCGAGCCCGGCGCGGGTGTTGATGGTGGGGGACAATCCCAAGACCGATATCGCCGGTGCCGCCGCCCAGGGGCTTGCCACCTGCTGGTACAACCCGGGACGGGAGACAGGTCCGTGCGAGGCGACCCACGAAATCCACCACTTCGCCCATCTCTGCGCGATCGTGCTGGGAGAGTAGGTCCCCTATGCCCGCAAGGGTGTAAAAAAACAAGGCAGCCCATGGGCTGCCTTGTTTGCATCCGGCGTCTGCTAGCGGCCGAGGCGGGCGAGCAGCCAGGCCTCCAGCAAGGCCACTCCGGGGGCCAGCACGGCTTCGTCGAAGTCGAACTCCGGATGATGGTGGGGGGCCGCGAGGTTGGCTCCCAGGATGAGATAGGCGGCCTCGCCGCCGTGCTGCTGTACCCGCTCGATGAGGAAACCGGCATCCTCGCTGGCCCCGAAGCGGCGGGTGTGGATGGTATCAAGGGAATTCCCCTGTGCGAGAGGCACGATTTCCTCGATGAGGGCTGGGCTGTTCTCGATGCCGATCGCTTCCCCCTGTTTGCGAATGTGGTAGGTCGCGCCCTGCATCAGGGCCGCCCCCTCCACAATCTGCTGCACCTGATTGAACATGTAGTCGTTGAGGGCCGGCGTCGCGCCACGGGTCTCCCCCATCAGGCGGGCATGGCCCGGGATGACGTTGCGTCCACTGCCGCCGTTGAGCTGCCCCACGTTGATGCGGGTCATGCCGTCCCGATGGCGGGGAATGCCGAGCATGGCGGTGGTGGCCATGCAGGCCGCTGCCAGGGCATTGTGGCCCGCGTTGGGCTCGAGCCCCGCATGGGCGGCTTGCCCCATGAACTCCACGTCGAATTTGGTTGAACAGAGAAACTCGGTGGGGTTGACCACCAGCTCACCGCTGCTCGCGTGAATGCCGATGTGCAGTGCCAGCAGAGCGTCCACGTCGTCGAGCTGCCCCCCTGCCGCGAGCGCCTTGCCGCCTCGGCAGCCCTCTTCAGCCGGCTGGAAGAAGAGCTTGATGCGGCCAGTGAGGCGATCGGCGAGGGCCGCGATCCGCTCGGCCAGCACCAGCCCGATGGCGGTGTGACCGTCGTGGGCACAGGCGTGCATCCAGCCCGGGTTGGCGGAGTGCCAGCCTCCCTGGCCGGGCAGGTGTGACGCCTCCTGGCTCTCTTCGACCTCCACCGCATCGATATCGAAGCGAAACGCCAGGGTGGGGCCGGGGCGCCCGCTCTCCCAGAGTCCCATCACGCCGGTGAGTGCGTCGATCCGCGTCAGCCACTCCGGATGCGCCCCCTGTTGCAGGGCGCGGGCCTTCTGGGCCTCGACGTCTATTTCCCGTCCCATGATGAGGGTGCTGGCGAGCAGTTGATCCCCCAGCATGATGGAGAAACCGAGTTCACTGAGGTGTTGGGCGATGAGGGTGGTGGTGCGAAATTCACACCAGGCGGCTTCGGGGTGACGATGAAGGTCGCGGCGCCAGTGGCGCAAGGCATCCTGAGTCATGGTGGTTCCTGCGTGGCAAATCCAGCGGCCATTGTGACGGGCAGGGGGGCAAGAGTAAATCCCGCAGGGGGAGATGCGACAAGGGGAGCCCGGGCTCCCCTTGAAAGATGGCATGGATGTCGACGAGGTCGTTTTGTGTGCGCAGATCGCACTCAATGATGGCTTGGCATCATCCTTTGCCAGAGCACGTCAAAAACCCATATTGCAGTCTGTTTTTTGAACCGCCCCTCTGGTGCAGAGGTGGCAGATGGCTGATTGACCGACTTAGAGCTGTGCCAGCGACGGCATGGAGACGGCAACCAGAGTGAAAAACACGGTGAAAACGGCGGTAACTACGAACTCTTTCATGATTTTATCTCCCTTGGTTGGCTCATGATGGAACCAAGATACCACAACAGAACGATAAAACAACGAAAAATGTAATTATGGGGCAAAAATGGTTTAGTGGTGAAATATGGCCGCATTTTCCCAAGTTTAAGGACGTTTTTTGTCCTGAGAAGGGTTTTATGGTGATGCCAGTGAAAGTGGATGCATTTAAAGTCTTTAAATACATTGAGTTACGTTGTTCTTGTGACTCTTTTCTTTGTGGTTCCGATTGGGGTCTTTGTGGTGATCTCCAATTTTCGGCATCAAAATGGCCTGCGGGATGTGCCAATTGATGTCGTCATAGGGAAGTTGGTGGCCGATAGCCAGGTTTTGTCATCCCATGTCATGTTTTCTCACGACGCGTGTCCCAATCCCAGTCTGCAAGGCTGTTGCCAGCCAGGGTTATCCGATGAAGGCTCAATTTTCTGCTCATCCCAAACAGGATGGGAGCAAAAAGAGTACGGAAAAACGACAAAACGGCCGTCAAAGGAGCATGTAAGGAAAGGGGGAAGGCGGGAAAATAGGGGTTCGATCTTCATGGGGCCTTGGGTGGCCGGAAGCCCCGTTTTTCGCTGTTTTCTTGGGGGGACGAGCCACTGGGCCCGCGCGCAGGGGAAGCGGGCGATATCGTCGGCCACCCGGGTTGCTATATGGTGCCAGTGTGATGGGATGAAGGACGGGGGAGGCCTGGCGCAGGGCCGTGGCACTGCGGCACCGAGGCCTTTATCCAGACCCGTCGCGAACAAGGTGAGCAAGCAGAAAAGCGGGGGAAAGAAGTAAAGGAGAAGGTCGTGGGGTCAGAGGCTCAGGGCCGCCGGGCTAGGGGTAAGACATGGCGATAGTGGCCAGTGGATAGTCGGGCCCCCGCAGGGGGAGTAGGGGGTGAGGAGCCCGCATAAAAAAACCCTCCAGAGGAGGGTTTTTTGTCAGACCACAGCCCTTAGAACAGGGTGGTGGAGAGATCGTACAGCTCCTGGTTGAACGGGCGCTTCAGGTTCTCGATGCAGTCGATGATGTCGTGGTGCACCATCTCGTTGCCCTGAATGCCGACGCAGCGGCCACCCTGGCCTGCCAGCAGTTGCTCGACGGCGAAGGCACCCATGCGGCTGGACATGATACGGTCACGGGCAGTAGGAGAACCGCCACGCTGGATGTGACCCAGGATGGTGGCGCGGGTTTCGCGGCCGGTCATGGCCTCGATGTCTTTCGCCAGGGCGTTGACGTCGGTGACGTGCTCGCAGATGGTGATGATGGCGTGCTTCTTGCCCTTGGCTTCCCCTTCCTTGATCTGTTGCAGCAGCTTCTCCTTGTCGAAGGCCACTTCCGGCACGATCACGTATTCGGCACCACCGGCAACGGCGGCAGACATGGCCAGATCGCCGCAGTGGCGGCCCATGATCTCGACCACGGAGATGCGGTGGTGGGAGCTGCAGGTGTCGCGCAGGCGGTCGATGGCGTCCACGACCACGTTCAGGGCGGTGTCAAAGCCGATGGTGAAGTCGGTACCGGCGATGTCGTTGTCGATGGTGCCCGGCAGGCCGATGCAGGGGAAGCCCTCTTCGGTCAGCTTCTTGGCACCCATGTAGGAGCCGTCACCGCCGATGACCACCAGGGCGTCGATGCCGTGTTTCTTCAGGTTTTCGACCGCTTCGGCACGGACTTTCGGATCCTTGAAGGCGGGGAAACGGGCGGAGCCGAGGAATGTACCGCCACGGTTCACGACGTCTGAGACGCTGTGACGCTCGAGCTTGACGATACGGTCCTGGTGCAGACCGAGGTAGCCATCATAGATGCCGTAAACTTCCAGGCCATGATGCAGACCGGCGCGCACCACGGCGCGGATGGCTGCGTTCATACCCGGTGCGTCACCACCACTGGTCAAAACACCAATACGTTTGATTTGTTTGGTCATGAGTGCCTCTGGATCTGAGTTGTCGAAAATCAAGATTCTGAATAATACGGCTGGCCGCTTTTACTATATCGGCTTTCCTATGGCGAGAGGGTCCATAGGAAAGCGATATGCAAAGAGGGGCGGGGCCCCTCTTTGCTTGGCGCTTACTTGGCGGCGCCAGCGATGATCTGGGAGAAGTCGTCCACTTTCAGGGACGCGCCACCCACCAGGCCACCGTCGATGTCCGGCTGGCCGAACAGGTCGGCAGCGGTGGCGCCAGTCACGGAGCCGCCGTACAGGATCTGTACCTTGGCAGCCACGGCTGCATCAAAACCGGCCAGGTATTGACGGATGTGAGCATGCACGGATTGTGCGATCTCCGGGGTGGCGGTCTTGCCAGTGCCGATGGCCCATACCGGCTCGTAAGCGATGACGGCGTTCTCGAAGGAGGCGATGCCGCAGCGATCGATCACGGCCTTGAGCTGGGTCTCGACCACTTGGTTGGTGGTACCGGCTTCGAACTGGGCCAGGGTTTCACCGATGCACAGCACGGGGATCAGGCCGCCCTTTTGGATGGCTTCGTACTTGGCAGCCACCACATCGTCGGTCTCTGCGTGCAGGGTACGACGCTCGCTGTGACCGACCAGGGAGTAGGTGCAGCCGAAGGCTTTGAGCATGGAGGGGGCGTTTTCGCCGGTGAAGGCGCCGGACTCGTGAACGTCGGCGTTCTGGGCACCGTAGGCGATCTTGCTGCCGGCGGTCAGCTGTTCAACCAGACCCAAAAAGATAACCGGCGGGCAGACGGCCACTTGCACGGAAGGATGAGCGGCAGCGGCCGGGGTCAGTCCTTTGATCAGGGCTTCTACAGAAGCCTTGGTGCCGTTCAGTTTCCAGTTACCCATTACCAGGTGCTGTCTCATCTTCTATATCTCCTAGGCATTTGATTGCGCAACATTATATGAATTGAACCGAGCCCAAGATAGCTGACCCGGCGGCAAATGACGTAATTTTTTTTCGCTTTCCTGATCCAAATCAGGAATGCAAGGCGCGATTGCTCACTCGGTGACCTGCCCACGCAAACCGGCCCACCATACCCCAATCCACTCGTGAATGGCAGCCTCGGAATACATCAGATAACGCCCCTTGGGGAGGTAGCTGTAGAGGGGTTGCAGCTCCTGACTCTGCTTGGCGGTGTAATCGGTGGGAGCCGGCACCGCATCGAGTCCCTGACTGCGATAGAGAGCCATGGCCCGGGGCAGGTGGGTGGCCGAACTCACCAGCGCCACCCGCTTGCCGTTGAGGTGGGCGGCGATGCTGACCACCTCGTCATGGGTGTCTTTGTTGTTTTCAAACAACGTCATGCGCGCACGCGGGATGCCAAGGCTGGCCGCCATGCGGGCGTTGACCTCGGCGTTCGACAGGGGATCCCCGGCCACTGCGCCGGAGAAAACCAGCTCGGCCTCTGGATAGGCCAGAGCCAGGCGAACCCCTTCCAGGGTGCGCGCCAGGGAGATGTTGTTTTGCCAGGCGCGCTCTGGGATGGCCGGATCGCTCACATGACCGTTGCCCAGCACGACGATGGCCTGGATGTCAGGATGCTGGCTCACCTCGAAGGGGGGATAGGTCTGCTCCAGGCTGCGGGCCAGCTCGTAGCTCACCGGCCGCGTCCCCATCAGGGCGATGATCACCAAGGAGAGGGTCGCCAGCAGCCTGCCGCTTTTTTGAAAGCGGGTGAACCAGAGCAGCACGAGCGCCAGCACCAACAAGGAGAGAGAGAAGGGGAGCGGCATCAACAGATGGCCCAGCCATTTCTTGATGACAAAGAAGTTGAGCTCGAACACGACAGACACGTCCTTGAGTTTTCAGCAAATTCGGGATGTGACAGAATACCCCTCTTTTTTCCTGTGGCCCAATCCTGTGTGGTTCCTCCTGCGGCCCTCATGGCGGGGCGGTCGAAGATGAGTGTGTCTTGAAGCAAGATCAGAGTTTTGACGGGCGCGCGGACAAGTTCGCTCGCAACATTTACGACTCCACCAAGGGGCGCATTCGCACCACCATTGTCTGGAGTGACATCGAAGCCTGCCTGGCGCGCCTGGGCAACCGGCCGCTGCGCATCCTGGATGCCGGCGGCGGCTTTGGCTACTTCGCCCAGAAACTGGCGGCCATGGGCCATCAGGTGGAGCTGTGCGATTTGTCGGCAGAAATGCTGGATCTGGCCCGGGAGCAGATCGCCCAGAAGGGCTTGGAAGACAGAATTCGTCTCATCCATTGCCCCATTCAGGATCTCAAGCACCAGGTGACCGGCACCTTCGATCTGGTGCTCTGTCACGCGGTACTGGAGTGGCTCGCCGAGCCGCGCCAGACCTTGCTGGGTCTGTTCCCTTTCGTCAAGGCAGGGGGCATACTGTCGCTGCTTTTTTACAATCGTCACGGCCTCCTGTTCCAGAGCCTGGTGGTGGGCAATTTTGACTATGTGCGCCTGGGCCTTCGCAAGAAACGCCAGACCGCCCTGACACCCACCAATCCCCAGTTGCCGGAGCAGGTCTATGACTGGATAGGCCGGGGGGGATTGCGGATCATCGGCAAGACCGGGGTGCGTGTCATCCACGACTACATGCGCCACAAGCAGGATCAGGTCGAGAAGTTCGAGGACCTGCTGGCCATGGAGCAGCAATATTGCCGCCAGGAGCCCTTTGTTTCCCTGGGGCGCTACATCCATGTGATGGCCCAGAAACCGGCCGGTTGAGCCCCACCGGCGTGAATACGATGCGGGATCCAGCCGCCGGGGCGCCACCGACCCCGGCCTATATCACCACGGCAGGCAAAGACCTGCCGACTATAACAACGAGATGATAACTTTGTGATAGTCGCCTGCAAGGTGCGCCATTGCTGGGTCTGATGATTTAACAAAATCCAGATGGCACCAAGATTGGCCCCATTCCCCCCGCTAGTTGCATCCTTCACATGCCGCCATCCCCCCACCTCAGTCTCAGTCTTAACATTCGCCCCTTGGCTGGGTATGAACGGCAGCACACAATACAGCTCCCGAGGCTGCTCGGTGAGCGGCAGCGGTCCTGCCTGGCCGCGTCAGAAGCAACTGCGTTTGGGGTCAATGCAAATCTCATCGAGTGTCTGGTTCATGGTGGGCCAGTCCCCGGCATTGCTGATGGTGAGCAACTGCCATTGCGTACCAGACCAGTGCACTTGCACAGTGATAGTTTGGCACCGGAATAGTTTGGGATCAGGTGCAGTAACCATCGCTCACCACTGCGGTGGGGATGGACCCCGGCACTGGCAGCGATAGTCACCCCAGGTCTGGCGGGGATGAATGCTAACGTGGAGGCCATCCATTAGTTCATTTGCATGAAGAACTGTTGTGGCATCGAGTTGGGAGCCAGTCCGCTGGAGATCGAACATATGCTCAACCACCAGATTAGCGACAAACTGCTGCGAACTTATCAGGCTAGGGAAGGTGCGAACAAGTCCCTGATATGAGATCATGTTTGTCATCTGGAGCCATGGAACAGGGTTCATCATGA
>NZ_JAPDBZ010000036.1:0-31566 GCF_027705505.1 Aeromonas sp. QDB56 | reverse complement strand
GATTTAGGGACTCAGAATACTTTTTTCTGAAAATCAAGGCGGCCTTCCCCGGAAAGCCGCGATGAACCTTTTTTTTGTTTGCAAGACCCCGGCAGGCGGGACACCCGCTCTGTGAGCCAGCTCCCCCTGCCCCGGGATGCCCTGTGCCATCCTCACTGAAACGGCAGCGGGAGGAGAAACCCATGTGGATAGAGGCCGAGCCCGTCTACGGCGCCCTGGTGTCCCTGGCCATCGGGCTCATCATCGGGCTGGAGCGGGGCTGGCAGGTGCGCCAGCTCGGAGACAACCAGCGCATCGCCGGGATGCGCACCTATGGCCTCATCGGTCTGCTCGGCGGGGTCTGCGCCCTGCTGCTGCCCACCCTGGGGCCCTGGCTGGCCCTGCTCGGTCTGCTGACCGTGGTGACGGGGTGCGGCCTCTCGGTCTGGCTGGCCCTGCGCTGGCAGGGGGAGTTCGGTCTCACCAGCTCGGTGGCCATGGTGCTCACCTATCTGCTGGGGCTGATGTCGGTGCTGCAGAGCCCGAGCGAGGCGGTGGCCTGCGCCGTGCTGGCGGCCCTCCTGATGGGGCTCAAGGGCAAGATCCAGCAGGGGATGCTGTTCTTGAGCGAAATGGAGTTTCACGCCACCCTGCGTTTTCTGCTTATCTCCCTGGTGCTGCTGCCTGTGCTCCCCGATGCCGAGATGGGTCCCCTCAATGCCTTCAATCCCTTCAAGATCTGGCTCATGGTGGTGGTGATCGCTGGCATCTCGTTCTGTGGTCACTTTGCGGTGCGCCTGCTCGGCACCCGCTCCGGGCTGGTGCTCACCAGCATGCTGGCGGGGCTCGCCTCCTCCACCGCCCTCACCCTGCAATTTGCCCGCCTCAACAAGGAGCAGGGAGGGCTGGAGCGGCTGCTGGCCACCGGCATTCTGCTGGCGGGAGCCACCATGTGGCTCAGGCTGCTGGCACTGGTGCTGATCATCCACGGAGAGCTGGCCCTGCGTCTGGCCGCCCCCCTGCTGCTGCTGGCAGCCATCGTCTACGGCTTTGCCTTCTGGTTCTGGCGCCAGCGGGAAGAGATGCCGGACGGCCCGGTACAGCCCGAAACCCGCAACCCGCTGGATCTCGCCACCGCCATCAAGTTCGGTCTGCTGCTCGCCCTCATCGGCTTCATGGCCACCCTGCTGCAAAGCAAGGTGGGCAACTCCGGGGTCTATCTGCTGTCGCTGGTCTCCGGCATCACGGACGTGGACGCCATCACCCTCTCCCTTTCCCAGCTCGCCCAGAAGGAGCTGGCCCTGGAGGTGGCGGCCAGGGGCATACTGCTCGCCGGGCTGGTCAACTCCCTGGTGAAAGGGGTGCTGGCACTGGTGATTGGCGGACGCAGCCTGGGGCGGCGGGTCTTGCTCCCCTACCTCGTCTCCATCCTGCTCATCCTGCCCCTTGTCCTGATGACATGATGACGGGGATCACCTGACGGGCCCGGCACTCTGACACCCTTTCCCCTTGTCGCGTATACTGCCCCCTCTTGCAGCAGGAGGAGATGACCATGGCAAGCGACTGGGACAAGGTACTGGCGGGGGGCGCCCTGGACAGCCAGAGCGAGGAGATAGCGAACGACCGCATTCGCGGCCAGGCGCTGCTGAGCCGGCTCAACGCCTCACCGGCGGGGGATCACGTCCTGCGCCAGCAGATCTGCCGCGACCTCTTCGCCCACTGTCCTGACTCCTGCTGGATCAGCCCCCCCCTTCACTTGCGAATTCGGCCGCAACATCCACATCGGCGAGAAGACCTTCTTCAACTTCAACGTCACCATACTCGACGTGGGCGAGGTGCACATCGGCAACCATGTGTTGCTGGCCCCCAACGTACAGATCTACACCGCCACCCACGCCCTGGATCATCTGGAGCGACGCAACTGGACCGCCTACAACAAGCCGGTGCGGATAGGCGATGACTGCTGGATTGGCGGCGGGGCCATCATCTGCCCCGGCGTCACCATAGGGCCCCGCTCCATCATAGGGGCTGGCGCCGTGGTCACCCGGGACATCCCGGCGGACTCCCTGGCGGTGGGCAACCCGGCCCGGGTGATCCGCACGCTACACCCGGGCGAGACCCGGGATCCGGCGTGCCTGTCATGATGGCCCTTGCCCTGCTGCCCCTGGGTTGGGCAGGCTGGCTCGGGGTGCGGGATGCGAACTGGTGGCCGCTGGCCCTGATCCTGCTGATGAGCCTGCTGACCCTGGCTGCCTACGCCTGGGACAAGCGCCAGGCCATTCGTGGTGGCTGGCGCGTGCCCGAGGCCCGTCTGCATCTGCTTGAGCTGTGCGGCGGCTGGCCCGGCGCCCTGGTCGCCCGCCAGTGGCTGCGCCACAAGACCCAGAAAGGGAGCTACCGCCTGCGGTTCTGGGCCATCGTCTGGGGGCAGTTGCTGCTACTCGGGATCTGGCTCGGCTGGCCGATCTGGCCGCTCTGAACAACCAGGCAGGCATTGCCGCCCAAGGTTGGGTATGAGACAACGACAGCACGGGAGACAGATCCTCTCGTTCAAATATTGAAAGGAGTCATTCATGACCATGTGGACAGGTATCGTTCTGATCGTCTTTATCAGCGTGTCGTTCAGCTATCTCACCAAGCGCGCCCGCTACCAGATGGGGGATGCCCGCATTACCGACCGTCTTGGCAAGCAGGACATGATCATCAAGGAGTTGCAGGAGCGCATCGCCAATCTGGAGGCCATCGTCATCGAGGAGGAGAAACGCCGCCCGTTCAAGGATCTCTGATCCGGCAAGCCGGGTGGCAAACCAACCAGCCCCCGGGCTGCAAGGGTTTGCCGCCGCCCCCGTTCGCACCCGCTCGCCCTCTGCCTGGCAAAACGAAATTTACAGCAGGATCAATCCCCTGCCATTTTTCGGCTGAATGCTCGCCAAGCTGGCCCGTTCCCTGCTCCGTCATGACATCAGTCGTACGGAGAGTGACATCATGATCGCCATCGGCACCCTGCTTCCCCTCGCCTCCCTTGCCATCAAGCTCGGCAGCAAGCTGCTGGGCGACGGCACGCCGCCCGCCCAGACCGAGCCTGCCGTGCAGGAAGAGCACCTTGCCCCCACGGTGCAGAGCCTGTTCCAGCGCCTTGGCATCCAGGAGGCTGACAGCGAGCAGAACCGCCCTGCCATCAACCACTTCATGGGGGCGCTGATGCAGACCCTGGGCCAGGAATCCTCGGGCCAGTCGCTGCCCCAGGCCATCGATGCCGCCCGCACCCAGTTGGCAGACGGCACCCAGAGCACCCGCCTCGATGCGCTGCAGAGCGAGCTCGACACCCTCAAGGGCTCCCTCGGCAACAGCGACCTCAACCTTGATCAGCTGCTTTATGCCTTCAAGCAAACCCTGCCCCAGGGCCCGGGGGAAGGCGTAGGCAAGCTGCTCAATGCCAGCGCGTGAGCGGGAGTGGAACCATGAAAAACGGCAACCAGACGGTTGCCGTTTTTGTCGGGCCGAATCTCAAGATGTCACGCTAGGACTGTGAAGGGGGCGGGTTCAGCATGGCGCCGGCCAGCGCGCTCTGCCCGCGATCCTGCAGGGCATTGGCCGCTCCCAGGCGATCCGCCGCCTCCTTGTTCTGACCCAGCTTGAACTTGCCGACCAGCCGCTCAATCTCGATCTCTATGCCCACCACGGCCTGCACCATTGTCTCGAGATAGTCTCTCGGTGCATCCGCCATCTTCCAGGGAATGGACTCTCCCGCCTCGTGGGTACGGGTCAGGGCCGCGAGCAAGCGACGCACGAAGCGGGCATCGTCCCTCACCCGGATACGGCCATGGGCGTGCACCACGGCATAGTTCCAGGTGGGCACCTGCTGGTGATGCACCTGCTTGCCAGGATACCAGCTGGGGGAGATATAACCCTCGGCGGCGCGGAAGATCACCAGCACTTCATCGCCGTCTTTCACCTCCTGCCAGAGCGGGTTGTTGCGGGCCACATGGGCCCGCAGCACACCGTGGGCCCCCTGCTCCCCATCGAACTCGAACGGCAGATGGTTGGCATCCAGCCCCCCTTCACCACAGGTGATCAGGGCCCCCAGAGGGTGCGCCTGCATCAGCTGGTGCAGCGCCTCGGGGTCGGTAACGGCGAAATGGGGTGGCAGGTACATGGGAACTCCTTGATCCGGTTGACGCGTCCATACGCATTGCAGCGGGATCATGCCTGCCCGGCGCGGGCCGTCACCCTGAATGTGCCCCACTGAGCCAGTTCATTGCAGCAGGTGAACGCAATTCCACATCATCATCCACAAGCGCGATATAACACCATATGTTCACGATGCAAATATCACTTTAACAGCCCAAGTGAATGAGAAAATAACCTCAATGACAAAGATAATTCCGCTTTACACCCCTCCCCCCTTCGCCAGATAGCCAATACGGTAGATCTCGCCCCCGCCAGGCAAGGGCGATGAGAAGGACGGGAGCAAATCCGCCTCCAGCCATTCCCATCGGGTGAGATCCCAGCCGCTCACCATGGCCTCGCCGTGCAGGTCGGCAAGCTCGCCGTGGGAAGTGACCTTGGTGCGCCGCAGCCTGGCCATGCAAGCCCCGTCGAGGGAGGCCGGATCCGGCGCCCGCACCAGATGCCAGGTCTCGATGCGGGGCCAGCCGAAATGCCGGGTGAGTGCCGCGAATCCCTCGCTTGCCAGGAATCGGTGCATCGCCTCGGCGCTGTGCCACACATAGAAGGGGGCATAGCGGTTCTCCTGCCCCGGCAGGGTCCCATCGTCCTGACGGCTGTAGAGATAGGCCTTGAACAACAGACCGGGAAAGCCGTCCAGTCTGGCGCCATTGCTGGCGATCCGCTGCTCGATCAGCGCCATGTCGTAGTCTGCGGGCAGGGTGAATCGGTAGTGCATGGCGATCATGAGGCCACCTCCTGTCTGAACATCCGGCCCTGGCCGAAACTCCACGCCTCGGCATCGGTCTGCTGGATCACCACCATGAGGTTGTCGGGGTGGATCCCAAGCTCGGCCTCAAGGCGCTCGGCGAGACGTGCATAAAGCCGCTCCCTGGTCGCGGTGCTGCGCACCTTGCCCGCCAGGATCTGGAAGAGGATGAAACCCTGGTCCCGGCGGCCGGTCTGGTAGTGGGGGTCATAGATGAGCGCACTGGCAGGCAAGATCTCGAGGATCTGGAATTTATCCTTCGGCGGCACCTCGAACACCTCCACCAGGGTCTGGTGGTAGAGGGCGCTGAGTTGTTGCAGGTGTGCGTCGCTCATCCCCTCGCACAGGGTGATACGGGTCAGCGGCATGGGGTCACCTCCTCGCGGGGGGGCAGATAGCCCACGGCCGTCACTGCGGCGGGCAAACCGGCGTAGAAGGCAAGATGGGTGAACAGCTCTTCCAGCTCATCCCGGGACAGGCCGTTTTGCCGGGCGAATGCAATATGCCAGGGCAGTTGTTGCACCCGGCCCAGTGACGCCAGGATGGCCAGGGTGATCAGGCTGCGCTCGCGGGCCGAGAGGGTGGGGCGCTGCCAGATATCGCCAAACAGCGTCTCTTCCGCCAGTCGGGCGAGTCGGGGGGCAAGCTGCGCCAGGGTGGCGCGATCGGGAACATCGGGTGTCATGGCAATCTCCTTGGTGGATGAAGCCACTCTCCCTCACTGCTACAATTTAAAAAATCGAAATATTCAAGACCAATCATCCCGATTATAAGGATAGTTATGTCACCCCTTCCCCCCAGCCTGGATCTCGATGCCCTGCGCAGCTACGTGCTGGGGCTGGAGTGCGGCAGCTTTGCGCTGGCGGCGCAGCGGCTGTGCCGCTCCACCTCGGCGGTCAGCGCCCAGTTGAAAAAACTCGAACAACAGTGCGGCACCGATCTGGTCATGAAGCAGGGACGTCACTTGGTGCCGACAGCCAGCGGTGAGCGCCTGCTGGGCTACGCCAAGCGGCTGCTGGCGCTCAATGACGAAGCCGTGCTCGCCCTCAAAGGGGAATTGCTGCAAGGGGAGATCCGGCTCGGGGTGCAGGAGGACTTCGGCGAATCTTTGCTCCCCGCCGTGCTGGGGCCCCTCTGTCGCCAGCACCCGGCCCTGCGCATGACGACCCGCATCGATCGCAACGGGGCCCTGGTGCAGGGGATCAGGGAGGGCACCCTCGACATGGCTCTCGCCTGGCAGCCACAGGGAGAGCGGGAGGATCTTCCCCTCATCGAGGTGGTGCAACTGGCCTGGATTGCCCACCCCGAGTGGGACCTCGCCCCTTTGCTCGCGCGCGGGGAGCCCCTGCCCCTGGTGCTCTTCGATGCCCCCTGCCTGATGCGGGCACGGGCCATCCGCGCCCTCGACGATGCCGGGATCCCCTGGCGGATCGCCTTCACCAGCCAGAGCCTGGGCGGGATCTGGGCCGCCGTACAGGCCGGGCTCGGGATCACGGTGCGTTCCCCCATCGGCATGCCGGCCAGTCTCGCCACCCTCGGCGGTGTGCTGCCCTCACCGGGCACCCTGGGGGTGGTGCTGCTCGCCGCCAGCCATGAAACCGACGAGGCCAGATGCCAGTTGCAACGACTGCTCACGGACGCCGTGCATCATGCCAGCGCCGGACACAGGGGCTGAACAGCGCCTGGTCAACGCGCCCCACGGCGCCGAGGCGTGCCCATAAAAAACGGCAACCCTGGGGTTGCCGTTCTGCCTTCTAATTCCCATGGCGAGCCGCTTGGCTTAACCCGCCCGCTTGCTCAGCCAGGCTTCGGCGGCGACCAATGCGCCCTCGATCTGCTCGCGGGCGACGCCGCCTTTGGCGACCCGCTTGGCCAGAGTCGCTTCCAGCTCCAGGTTCGGGTAAACATCCTCCCCCACCACGGGGCTGAAGCGCTGGAACTCGGGGAGGGAGAGTTCTTCCAGGGGCTTTTTCACCTGGATCGCATAGACCACGGTCTCGCCGACGATATGGTGAGCCTCGCGGAACGGAATGCCCTTGGCCACCAGATAGTCCGCCAGCTCGGTGGCGTTGGCGTAACCGCCCTGGGCCGCCGCCTTGGTGCGCTCGCCATTGACCTTCAGATCGATGAGCACCAGCGCCGCCATGTCGAGGCAGTCGTGCCAGGTATCGAGGGCGTCGAACAGCCCCTCTTTGTCTTCCTGCATGTCCTTGTTGTAGGCCAGCGGCAACGCCTTGAGGCTCATCAGCATGCCCATCTGGGCGCCGACCACCCGGCCGGTCTTGCCACGAATGAGCTCCAGCGCGTCCGGGTTCTTCTTTTGGGGCATCAGTGAGGAACCTGAGGTCACCGCATCGGAGAGCTCCACAAAACCGGCTTCACCTGTGTTGTAGAAGATAAGGTCTTCGGCAAACCGCGACAGGTGGGTCATGGACAGCGACGCCACGTGCATCAGCTCCACCACGTGATCCCGATCGGACACCGAATCAAGGCTGTTGCGGGTGGCGCCGCTAAAGCCCATGTCGAGCGCCAGCGCCTCCCGGTCGATGGCATAGGCGGTGCCCGCCAGGGCGCCGCAGCCAAGCGGGCTGGTGTCGAGGCGCTTGAGGGCATCCTGCAGCCGGGAATGGTCCCGCTCCAGCATCTCCACATAGGCCAGGGCCCAGTGGGCGTAAGTGACCGGCTGGGCCCGCTGCAGGTGGGTGTAACCGGGCAGCACCGCGGCCTGGTTGGCACGGGCGGAGGCCACCAACCCCTGTTGCAGGGCGGTAATGGAGCCGAGCAGCAGTTCACCCTGTGCCTTGCACCAGAGCTTGAGGTCGGTGGCGACCTGATCGTTGCGCGAGCGACCGGTGTGCAGCTTCTTGCCAAGGGCGCCGACGGCGTCGATGAGCTGGCTCTCGACCCAGGAGTGGATGTCTTCGGCGTCCGAGTTCAGGATCTGCTGGGGATCCTGCTGCACGGAGGCGAGCAGTACCTCCATCGCCTGCTGCAACTTGGCCTGCTCACCCTCGGTCAACACGCCCACCTTGACCAGCGCTTTGGCCCAGGCCATGGAGCCTTGAATATCCTGCTCCGCCAGACGGTAGTCGAACCGCAGCGAATCGTTGAACTGCTTGAACCGGCTATCGGCTCCCTGACTGAAGCGTCCACCCCAAAGTGCCATACTGCTCTCCTTGAATGCGTTGTCGGCGGCGCCTTGCGCCGTCGAACTTGAAATCTTGCCCTGTTTTTCTGCGAGCCTGTTATCTCACAGAAGCGGCCAGGGCGCAGCCGCTCTTGTCACACCCGATGAGGATGGCAAAGGGCCTCTCTGCCTGTAAAAGAGGGGGCCATGCCCCCTCGAATCAACGGGTGATAGCGCTTGCTTAGCCGTGGGTATGGTCGCCACCGATGGCTTGATGCTGCTCTTTCATGGCGCGGATCCGGCTCGCCAGAGTGTAGAGACGGATGAAACCTTCGGCATGGCTCTGGTCGTACACTTCGTCGGCACCGAAGGTGGCGAAGTCTTCGGAGTAGAGGCTGTTCGGCGACTTCTTCTGCACCGCGGTGACCTGACCCTTGTACATCTTCAGCACCACTTCACCGTCGAGCTCCTCGGCGATGGCGTTGGCGGAGGCGACAATGGCCTTGCACAGCGGGGTGAACCAGCGACCGTCATACACCAGGTGGGAGAACTCGGCGCCGAGTTTTTCCCGCCAGGCGCGGGTCGGTCTGTCCAGTACCAGCTCTTCCACGGCGCGCAGTGCGGCAACCATCACGGTACCACCCGGGGTCTCGTAGCAGCCACGGGACTTCATGCCCACCATCCGGTTCTCGGTGATGTCGATCCGGCCCACACCGTGCTTGCCGGCACGCTCGTTCAGGGTGGTCAGGATCTGGTGCGGGCTGAGCGGCTGGTCGTCAACGGCGACCACTTCGCCCTTGGCCACGGTCAGCTTGACGTATTCCGGCTCGTTCGGGGCATCCTCTGCAGAGACGGTCCACTGCCAGACGGCTTCGGACGGCTCGTTCCAGGTGCTCTCCAACTCGCCACCCTCGGTGGAGATGTGCCAGGCGTTGGCGTCGCGGCTGTAGATCTTCTTCAGGGTCGCCTTGCAGGGGATGTTGCGGGCTTCCAGATAGGCCAGCAGATCTTCCCGGGAACGCATGTCCCACAACCGCCAGGGGGCGATCACTTTCAGCTGGGGCGCCAGAGCAGCCACCGCCCCTTCGAACCGAACCTGGTCGTTGCCCTTGCCGGTGCAACCGTGGGAGATGGCATCAGCCCCTTCTGCCAGGGCAGCCTCGACCATCGCCTTGGCGATCACCGGACGGGCCATGGAGGTGCCCAGCAGGTAGGTGCCTTCATAGACGGCGCCGGTCTTCAGGGTCGGGTAGACATACTCTTTGACGAACTCTTCCCGCAGATCCTTGACGATGCACTTGACCGCGCCGGAGGCGATGGCCTTCTGCTCGATCCCTTCCAGATCGTCACGCTCCTGGCCCACGTCGGCAACGAAGGCGATGATTTCAGCGTCATAGTGCTCCTTCAGCCAGGGAATGATGGCCGAGGTATCCAGTCCGCCCGAGTAAGCCAGTACGATCTTGTTGATTCCGCTCATTTACTTCTCTCCGTGATGATTCGATAAAAAGGGGTGATTCCGGGTCGGTTGCCGGATTACTTCTGGCCCTGTCCGAACAGGGTCAGCAGCACGGCGTTCTGGATATGCATCCGGTTTTCTGCCTCATCCATGATGAGGGAGGCTGGGCCGTCCATGACCTCCGAGGTGATCTCCAGCTCCCGGTGGGCCGGCTGGCAGTGCAGCACGTGCTGGATGCCGGTCCGATCGAGCAGGGCCTGGTTGATCTGATAAGGCATGAAGATATCTTTTACCTGCTCCATTGGTGTGTTGTCACCCATGGAAACCCAGGTATCGGTATAAACCACGTCAAAGCCTTCGATATCCGCGACATCATCGCTGATATGTATGGTCGCGCCAGATTGAGCTGCCAGCCCCTGGGCTTGCAGGAAGATCTGGGTATCCGGGCCATGGCCTTTCGGGCAGACCAGGGTCACATCGGTACCGAGGGTCGCCCCCAGCAGCAGCAGGGAGTGGCTCACGTTGTTGCCATCGCCGAGATAGGCCAGCTTCACCTTGGACAGGTCGCTGTAGTGCTCGCTGATGGTCATGAAATCCGCCAGCCCCTGGCAGGGGTGGTAGAGGTTGCACAGGCTGTTGACCACAGGCACCGAGCCGAACTCGGCCAGCTCGACCAGAGTCTGGTGATCGAACACCCGGGCGACGATGGCGTCACACCAGCGGGACAGGTTGCTGGCGAAATCCTTCACCGACTCCCGCTTGCCGAGCGCCCCGTTCTGCTGATCCAGATAGACGCTGTGACCACCCAGTTTGGCGATGCCGATGTCGAAGGTGACCCGGGTGCGCAGGGAGGGCTTCTCGAACAGGGTGACCACGCTCTTGCCCGCCAGGGCCTGGCTGTATTTCTTCGGATCGGCCTTGACCGCCTTGCCAAGCGCCAGCAGCGCCTCGATCTGGGCCTTGCTTAAATCACTGTCTTTCAGAAGATGTTGCATCGGATTGTCCTTTCCCGGTGGAGATCAGAGGGTGACCTGGGTGCCAACAGCGCCGCCAGCCAGCAGCTTGAGCAGCTGATCCGGGTAGCGCCAGCTGGCGACACAGACCGGCTTGCCCAGGGTCTCTGCGGCGTGCAGGGCGGCTTTCACCTTGACGGCCATGCCGTCCGTGATAACGCCCTTCTCCATCAGGTCCAGCGCGCTCTGCTTGTCCAGTTGCGGCACCAGCTTGCCCTTGCCATCCAGAATGCCGCTCACATCCGACAGCATTACCAGATCGGCGCCCAGCGCTTCGGCGATGGCGGTGGCCGCCTGATCCGCATTGACGTTCATCATCTGTCCGTCGGCGGTGATGCCGATGGAGCTCACCACCGGCAGGAAGCCCTGCCCCAGGATGCCGGCCACCAGCGCCGGGTTGCCCGGTTTGCAGTCACCGACCGCACCGAGATCCGGATCGAGCTGGGTCACCTGGCACAGACCGCCGTCGGCGAGGCACAGACCCACAGCAGGAATGCCGGTGGAGATGGCCTTGGCCATCATCATCTTGTTGGCGGTCCCGGCCAGGGCACCGGCAATCACGGGGATCTGCTCGAACGGGGTCACCCGCAGGCCGTTCTTCTTGGTGGAGGTCATGCCCAGCCCCTTGAGCAGGTCGTCCACCAGGCAGCCACCACCGTGCACCAGCACCAGAGGACGGTGCTGATCATCCAGGAAGGTCTTCAGGGTGGCGAACAGGGCGGTCAGGGCCTCGTCGTTCTCGATCAGGGCACCACCCAACTTGATTACCAGCGTCTGCTTGTCCATCTTCTCGATCCTTTCTTAAAGCGTTAAATCAGGCCGGTGGCCGGTTCAAAACCAAACTTGATATTTATGCACTGCATGGCTTGCGAGGCGGCCCCCTTGAGCAGGTTGTCGATGGCAGAAACCACCACCAGCATGTTGCCCTGCTGCTGCCAGGCGATGTCGCAGTAGGGCGTGCTCGCCACGCCGCGGATGGAGGGCATCTGGCCGGTGAGGCGTACCAGGGGCTTGCCTTCGTAGGCCTTGAGGTAGGCCTGATCCACCTGGGTCGGCGTCACCCCTTCTGCCAGTTGCACATAGATGGTGGCCAGGATGCCCCGCACATAGTTGCCGAGGTGGGGCTGGAACAGCACCTCCTTGCCGAGGTGGTGGCTGATCTCCGGCTGGTGCCTGTGATTGAAGGTGCCGTAGGGATTGAGGCTCACTTCGCAGAAACTGGTGTTGATGGCGGCCTTGCGACCGGCCCCGGAGACGCCGGAAACCGCATTGATGATGGGCTGCCATCCCTGGGCAATCAGCCCGGCCTGTTGCAGCGGCTTGAGAGCGCACAGGGAGGCGGTCGGGTAGCATCCCGGCACGGCAATCAGCTGAGCGGCCTTGACGGCATCGGCATTCCACTCGGCCAGACCGTAGGCGGCCTGCTCCAGCCACTGCTCATTCTCGTGGGTGAAGCCGTAGAAGGAGGAGTAGAACTGCTGATCGTTGACCCGGAAGGCACCGGAGAGATCGAACACCGGCAACCCCTTGGCCAGGAACTTGGGCGCGAGTTCTGCACTCACCTCGTGAGCAGTGGCCAGCACCACCAGATCGGCCTGGGTCAGGATCCGGGTCATGCCGTCTTCGTCCAGGGGCAGCAGCGGCTGATCCAGCTTGCCCACCCACTGGGGATGCAGGGAAGAGAAGCGCTTGTGGGCGTCCTGGCTGCCGGCGGAAACATAGAGGCCGAACAGCTCGAGTTGTGGATGGTTCTGGACCAGAGCGGCCAGTTCGGCCCCCGCGTAGCCACTGGCACCGACGATAACGGTCTTAAGCATGTTTGAGTATTCCAAGTCTGGGTTCGAAATTCACAGCATGGTGCTGCGGTGCAAGGGGTCGGCTATCGCCCCTTTAATGCAACGAGTGCGGAGGGGCAATTCAGGCGGATATGCGTCGTCGGTTACAGATCAGGTGACAGAACATTAACTTTCCCTTACAACTAGAGGCCTTGTCGATGAGCACTCGAATAGAATATTCATGCACTCACTTTGCATTTGTATTTTCTAACAGAAACACTCCGGGGACGCAAGGAGGAGCTGATGGCCAAACTGGATTTTTTTTCACTTTATAAGAATATTATTGCGATTCCCTCTATCAGCAGCACGGATACTCGCTGGGATCAGAGCAATGAGGCGGTAATCCGGCTGCTGGCCGACTGGTTCGGCCAGCTTGGATTCCAGTGCGAGGTGACGGCCCTGCCGGATCTGCCGGGCAAGTTCAACCTGGTGGCAACCTATGGTCAGGGAGAAGGGGGGCTGCTGCTCGCAGGTCACACGGATACGGTTCCCTTCGATGAAGGAGCCTGGACCAAAGACCCCTTCAAGGTGACCGAAGAGGGCAACCGCCTGTACGGGCTCGGCACCATCGACATGAAGGGCTTCTTCGCCTTTATCGTGGAAGCGCTCAAGGAGGTCGACCTCAAGACCCTGAGCAAACCGCTGCGCATTCTTGCCACCGCCGATGAAGAGACCACCATGGCCGGGGCCCGCGCTATCGCCGCCGCAGCCGAACTCAAACCCGACTACGCGGTGATCGGCGAACCCACCGGGCTGGTGCCCGTGGTGGCCCACAAAGGCCACATGTCGGAAGCCATTCGCATCACAGGCCGAAGCGGCCACAGTTCGGATCCCGCCAACGGCGTCAATGCCATGGAGATCATGCACAAGGCCATGGGTCAGGTGCTCAAGCTGCAGCGGGATCTGAAGGAGAAGTACGCGGATCACCGCTTCGCCGTGCCCCAGCCCACCCTGAACCTCGGCTACATCCAGGGGGGCGACAGCCCAAACCGCATCTGCGGCTGCTGCGAGCTGCACATCGACATGCGCCCCACCCCGCAGGTGGGCCCCGACGAGCTGATGGGCATGTTGAAAGAGGCGCTCTCCCCCATCGAGATCCACCAGCCCGGCTGCCTGCACCTGCAGCACCTGCACGAACCCATTCCGGCCTATGCCTGCCAGGATGACTCCGAGCTGGTGCGGGAGGCGGAAAAGGCGAGCGGCCGGGCCGCCGAGTCCGTGAACTATTGCACCGAAGCCCCCTTTATCCAGCAGCTGGGTTGCGAGACCATAGTGATGGGCCCAGGCCATATCACCCAGGCCCACCAGCCCGATGAATACCTGGATCTGTCGTTCGTCAAACCGACCACGGCGGTGCTGCAGCACCTGCTCCGGCGCTTCTGCGTCTAGCCAAACAGGGATGTAAGTAAGTTACATGACAGGCGCCTTGGGACAGGTGAGGAAAATACATGTTCTGAATCGGCTTGTTATTTGACCTTGCGCAGACAATCTGGGTAGATTGTCCCCCTAAGATGACGGAGCATATGTTGTAATCGCACAACAATAAGTGAGGTCGCCTCCCGCCTGGAAGGTCAGGAGGCACCAACAAAATAAGGATGTGGAATGAACGAAAAGTACGCCGCACTACGGGCCAACGTAGGCATGTTGGGCCAACTGCTGGGTAAATCCATCAAGGATCATCAGGGGCAGGCCTTCCTCGACAAGATTGAGACCATTCGCCAACTGGCCAAGTCTTCCCGCAAGGGGAACGAGGCTGACAGAGAGCGCCTGCTCGACACCCTGCGTACCCTCTCCGATGACGAACTGCTGCCCGTGGCCCGTGCCTTCAGCCAGTTCCTCAACCTGGCGAACGTGGCGGAGCAGTTCCACACCATCTCCCGTCGCTGCGAAGAGCAGGTCTGCACCCCGGACCCGCTGGAGCAGATGTTCGACAAGCTGAAAGCCTCCAACCTGTCCCAGGAGGCCATCATCCAGGCCGTGCGCGAGCTGGACATCGATCTGGTGCTGACCGCTCACCCCACCGAGGTGACCCGTCGTACCCTGATCCACAAGCACGTGCAGCTCAACGACTGCCTCGAGGCCCTGGAACTCTCCGATCTGCTGCCCCGCGAGCGGGACAAGATCCAGAGTCGCATCGAGCAACTGGTCAACCAGGCCTGGCACACCAACGAGATCCGCGAACAGCGCCCGACCCCGGTGGACGAAGCCAAGTGGGGCTTCGCCGTGGTGGAAAACAGCCTGTGGCCGGCCATCCCCGAATTCATGCGCAATCTGGACGAGCGCCTGCAACACCATCTGGGTGTGCGGCTGCCGCTGGACGCCGCGCCGGTCAAGTTCACCTCCTGGATGGGCGGTGACCGCGACGGCAACCCCTTCGTCACCGCCAAGGTGACCGCCGAAGTGCTGGAGCTGGGCCGCTGGATGGCGGTGAGCCTGTTCTACAAGGACATCAAGGAGCTCACCTCCGAGCTCTCCATGGCCGATTGCACTGACGCCGTGCGTGCCCGGGTCGGTGATAACCCGGAACCCTATCGCGCCCTGGTACGCGAGCTGCGCGAGCAACTGCGCGAGACCCAGGAGTACCTGACCGCCAAGGTACAGGGCCAGGCGAGCGAGAGCCGGGATCTGGTCAAGAGCACCGCCCAGCTGCGCGAGCCCCTGGAGCTCTGCTACCACTCCCTGCACGCCTGCGGCATGGGCAACATCGCCGACGGCATGCTGCTGGACGTGCTGCGCAAGCTGGCCTGCTTCGGCATCCACCTGGTCAAGCTGGACATCCGTCAGGATGGCGAGCGTCACGGCCAGGTCTTCTCCGAGCTGACCCGCTACCTGGGTGTGGGCGACTACGCCGAGTGGAGCGAAGAGGACAAGCAGGCCTTCCTGCTGCGCGAGCTGAACTCCCGCCGCCCCCTCATCCCGAGCGACTGGGATCCCAGTGCCGAGACCCGCGAGACCATCGACACCTGTCGCGTCATCGCCCAGCACGACCCCGATGCGTTCGGCATCTACATCATCTCCATGGCCGGTGCCCCGTCCGATGTCTTGGCGGTCCAGCTGTTGCTGAAGGAAGCTGGCTGCAAGTTCCGCATGCCGGTTGCCCCGCTGTTCGAGACCCAGGAAGACCTGATGGCGGGTACCGCCGTGATGGAACGCCTGCTGTCGGTGGACTGGTATCGCGGTTACATCCAGGGCCGTCAGTACGTGATGATCGGCTACTCCGACTCCGCCAAGGATGCGGGCATGATGGCCGCAGGCTGGGCCCAGTACGCCGCCATGGAATCCTTGGTGGCGCTGGCTGAAGCCAACAACATCCGCCTCACCCTGTTCCATGGCCGCGGCGGTACCGTCGGCCGTGGCGGCGCCCCCGCCCATCAGGCGATCCTGTCGCAACCCCCGGGATCCCTGCGCGGCGGCCTGCGGGTAACCGAACAGGGGGAGATGATCCGCTTCAAGTTCGGCTTGCCGAAGGTGGCCATCCAGAGCCTGAACCTCTACACCAGCGCCGTGCTGGAGGGGAACCTGCTGCCGCCGCCCAAGCCGAAAGAGAGCTGGCGCGCCGTGATGGAGCAGCTGGCGTCTGTCTCCTGCGATCACTACCGCAGTATCGTGCGCGGTCACCCGGACTTCGTACCTTACTTCCGTGCTGCCACCCCGGAGATGGAGCTCGGCAAGCTGCCGCTCGGTTCCCGCCCCGCCAAGCGCAAGCCCAACGGCGGTGTCGAGAGCCTGCGCGCCATCCCCTGGATCTTCGCATGGACCCAGAACCGGCTGATGCTGCCGGCCTGGCTCGGCGCCCACAAGGGATTGCAACAGGCCATCGACGACGGCCAGAAGAGCGTGCTGGACGAGATGAGCCGCCAGTGGCCCTTCTTCCGCACCCGTCTCGAGATGCTGGAGATGGTGTTCCTCAAGGCCGACCTCTGGCTGGCGGAATACTATGACACCCGCCTGGTGCCGGAGAACCTGTGGGCACTCGGCAAGCAGCTGCGTCAGGAGCTTGCCGACTCCATCGAAGTGGTGCTGAAACTGCGCCCGCAGGGCGACCTGCTGGACGATCAGCCCTGGATCAAGGAGTCCATCAAGCTGCGCAACCCCTACACAGACCCGCTCAACGTGCTGCAGGCCGAGCTGCTCAATCGCTCCCGCAACCACCCGGAGACCCTGCACCCCGAGCTGGATCAGGCGCTGATGGTCACCATCGCCGGCATCGCCGCCGGCATGCGCAACACCGGTTGATCCCGGACCGTTGCAAACAAGGGCGCCCCGGCGCCCTTTTTCATCTCTGCCGGGCACGGGGATCCCGATATTGCCGCCAGCACAGCCCCCTCTAAGGGAAAAAAACATCCACAACAAACAGGGCGCCATGATGGCGCCCTGTTTTATTTCGCGATATGGCCTCTCATCAGGAGACCTGGTTGCGACCCCGACGTTTTGCCTCGTAAAGTCGCTGGTCCACGCATTGAAGCCAGTCATCCATGCGCCTGTAACTCATCTGATAGGGCGTGATCCCCACGCTGATGGTGACGGTGATCGCCTGGTGCTGGTACAGGAAGGTGTGCTGCTCCACCTGATGCCGGATGCGCTCCATGATGCTGTGTGCCTCCTCAAGGGTCGTGCCCCGCAGCAGCAAGATGAACTCCTCCCCGCCAAAGCGCGCCACCAGATCCTTGCTGCGCACCGCCTGCATCAGGAGCCCCGCCAGCGACGCCAGCACGGCATCTCCGGCAAGGTGTCCATATACATCATTGATTTGCTTGAAGAAGTCGATATCTATCAAGGCCAGGCAGCAGGCCTCCCCTTCGGCGGGATGGTGCTGGACGTGATCCAGCAGCACGTTGGCCTGCTGGAAGAAGCTGCTGCGGTTGGGCAGCTTGGTCAAGAAATCGTGCTCGGCGTTGAAGCGCAGCACCCGCTCCATGCGGCTGCGCTCGTCCTCCAGGTTGCGGGCGTGGATAAGGGTGCCAAGGGCCGTGGTGAGGGGCTCGAGCAGGCTGACATGGGTCTCGTCAAAGCCACCCGGGCGGTTGGCCAGAGCGATCATGCCGATCGCCTCTCCCTTGTGGCGGATGGGAATGCCGAGGAAGCTCTCCAGGTGCGGATGACCACGGGGGGAGACACCGCGACTGGCTGGATGGCTCGGCAGATCGTTGCAGCACACCAGGGTATTGTGGGTCACCACGTGCCCAAACAGGTTGTCGAGCTTGCTGAAGATGAGCCCGCCCCGACTCTGGCGCTGCTGCTCATACCAGGCGTGGGTCGCCTCGTCCCAGGAGACATTGGAGATGGAGGGGACATAGAGACTGGGACGACCATCCTCGTACTGGATGATGCCGATGAAACCATAGGAGCTCTCGCTCACGCTCAGCAGGCGCTCGAAGACGGTATCGCAGGCGGAGCCGAGATTGCGATCGAGCAGAAAACTCTGGTGCGCGGCCACCACGATGTCAAACAGCTGGCTCTGCTGCTCGACCCGCTGCTTGGCCATCACAGCCGAGGTAATGTCGTGCGCCAGCTTGACCACCCCCAGCAGGGTGCCGGCCTCGTCGCTCACGGGCATGTAGGTGGCATGGAGCCAGAGGGGGCTGCCACCTTGCCTGACCCGGCGAAACTCCCCCGACTGGATCTCGCCACCCAATACCTTCTGCCAGAAGAGATCATGCTCCGCCTGCAGATCCGGCGGCAACAGCATGAGATGGGACTGGCCCACCAGCGCTTCGGGGGGATAGCCCAGCATGTCGCAAAACAGGGGGTTGACCGACACCATGCGACCATCGAGATCGAACTCGACCATGCCATAGGCCCGATCAAGGGCGGTCAGCCTGGCAAGGGTCTCATATCGATCCATCGCGTCGATATCGCGAGCGCAAAGTGCTGTGGTATTCATGGCTACGATTCCTTTCGATCGCCGGCGCATTGCATTGGAATGCGGGGACAAGTGCCCAAATCATAGGATCCGGCACCCGGTTACGCTAACACAGGCCCCGATTGGGTGTGAAGACTGGTTCTTGCCACATCCGGCTCCCGGGCGCAGACTGTCTGGCCTTGCCACGGTTCGAGGAGACCCCATGACACCCGCCATCAACTTGCTGAAAAAGCTCAAGATCCCCCACAGGCTCTACCCCTACGAGTGCGAAGCCCACGACGACTTCGGCAAACATGCCGCTACCCAGCTGGGCCTGCCCGAGGCGCAGGTGTTCAAGACCCTGCTCGCCCATCACGACAAGCAGGCGGTGGTGGCCATCGTACCCTCCTCGGGCATGTGCAGCCTCAAGCAGCTCGCCAAGGCCACCGGACTCAAGAAGGTGGAGATGATGAAGCCGGCGGAAGCCGAAAAGCTGACCGGCTACAAGGTGGGCGGCATCAGCCCCCTGGCCCAGAAGAAGCTGCTGCCCACCGTGCTGGACGACTCCGCCATGGCCTTCGACGAGATCCTGGTGAGCGGTGGCAAGCGGGGGCTCTCGGTCGGCGTGGCCCCCGGGGACATGGTCCGGCTGATGAACTGGATTGCGGCCCCCATCGGCGATCACCACGACTGAACAAACAAAAGAGGCGCCATGACTGGCGCCTCTTGCGTCTGGATGTCGGATCTGGCGCTTTGTGTGCGAAGCGCCCAAGGAACCCGACCGGAAACCACCCCGTCCCGGCGGGTGATCTGTCGCCCTCAACACGCCCCAGAGCGGCAGGCGGCGGTCAGTTCGGAGAGTCGGCGACGCTGACGCCCGGCATGGTCGAAGTTGCCGTCCTCCAGCCAGCGCTCGAAGCACCCTTTCAGGGCGGGCCACTCGCTGTCGATGACGGAGAACCAGGCCGTATCCCGGTTGTGTCCCTTGTCCACCCGCGCCTGACGGAAGGTCCCCTCATAGTGAAAGCCCAGGCGCAGGGCCGCCTGGCGCGAAGGCAGGTTCAGGGCATTGCACTTCCACTCGTAGCGCCGGTATCCCAGGGCAAAGGCATTGGCCATCATCAACACCATGGCCGCCGTCGCCAGCCGTGACTGCTGCATGGCGGGGGAGAAGTGCAGCCAGCCCACCTCGATGCTGCCCGCCAGGGGATCGATGCGCAGGTAGCTCGCCAGCCCCAGCGCCCGTCCGCTCCCCTCGTCGATGATACCGTAGAACTGGGGATCCCGCTTGGTGACAACCTCCCGCATCCAGACCCCCATGGCGGCCTCGTCCGCGAAAGGGCCGCTGGTCAGGTAAGTCCACATGGCCCCGCTGTCGACACTGAATGCCTGCCACAGATCCCCCAGGTGGCGCTCGGGATCAAGGGGCTCGAGACGACAGCCCCAGCCATGCAGTGCACGGTGGGGAGGGAACTCGGCGCCGCGCCATTCTGGCAGCGCACGCCCCAGAGGCTGCCCAAAGTCGTTGAAAAGGGCGGCGCCGGACAGAGAGGCGTCGCCCCCCTCATTGCAACGTTCAACAGGCACAGGCAATTCCCCCTTCCAGCAGCACTCCGGGCTCACTGCCCGTGGCGACGGCGAAACCGTCCTGACGCCACCAGTGCAGACCCCCTATCAATTCCTTGACCTCAAACCCGAGGGACGCCAGCTTGTAGGCCCCTTGGGTCGAACCGTTGCAGCCGATGCCGTCGCAATAGCAGACATACACCAGGTTCCGGTCCAGTACCGCCGTGGTCGACGCCGTCATGGTCCTGTGGGGGAAGGAGATGGCGCCGGGAATGTGCCCCTCGGCATAGTGTGCGGGGGAGCGGGTATCGATGACCACGATGCCCGCTACCCCGGCCAGCAGATCGGCGGCCAGATCCGCCG
Source organism: Aeromonas sp. QDB56 (assembly GCF_027705505.1). Classification (NCBI taxonomy): domain Bacteria; kingdom Pseudomonadati; phylum Pseudomonadota; class Gammaproteobacteria; order Aeromonadales; family Aeromonadaceae; genus Aeromonas; species Aeromonas sp. QDB56. The sequence continues at coordinate 11,449 of NZ_JAPDBZ010000036.1, read as the reverse complement.
GATCGGTACGAAACTTCAGTTGGGCCTCGAAAAAGGCGCTGGCTTCGGCGGCCCCTGCCACCCCTGTGCTCAATACATGACTCATCCTGAACGCTCCTGATGACTAGATGACGATCTCTGTGGTGACGACGGTGTTGACCGAGTTGGCGATGAAGCACTCCTCATGAGCCTGGTGGTGCAACTGCTCCAGATCCGCCAGGGCGGGCTCCTGCTCTCCCCCGAAGATCACCCTGGGACGCAGGGTGACCCGGGTCATGGCGAGGCGACCTTGTCCGTTTTTCGCCATGATGCCGACCGCTTCGTCCCGGTAGCTCTCTACCCGATAGCCCGCCTTCGTCGCCAGCCAGAGGAAGATGAGCATGTGGCAACTGGACAGGGCCGCCACAAACGCCTCTTCCGGGTCTACATGTTCCGCCACCGAGTAAGGCAGCGGCACCACATGGGGAGAGGAGGAGGCCGGCACCCTGCCCCCGCCATCAAACGCCCACTCATGGGCCCGGCTGTAACGCTGATCGACGAAGGGCTCGTGCTCCCCCCGCTGCCAACTGATGGTGGCACTGTATTCCGACATGCAGACTCCTTGTGTTGCCAATCCGTGCCGCCCGCTGGCGCCACCCTGTGACCATCAATGTAGCGACAAAATGGCCTTGCCACGCCGACCAATTTTGCCAATATGGGCAGACCAATTTCATCGAGCCGCCACCATGACCATCCACCCCACCCGCTCTGCCCGTCGGTCGCCAGCCCCACAGCCGCGCCATGCCCTGCGGGCAGGATCCCTGCCTCGAAAGGGGCGCAACCCCCGCGCCAACGGGATCACACCATGACCGTTCTGCCAACGCTCTTCGCCAGCCAGCAGCAAGGGGATCTGCCCCTGCACGAACAACTGGTGCGTACCCTGCGCGAGGCCATCCTGGCGGGCCACCTGCCCCTGCACAGCCGCCTGCCCGCCAGCCGCCTCCTGGCCCGGGATCTCGGTATCTCCCGCAGCACGGTGGAACTGGCCTATGGCCGGCTCGAGGCGGAGGGGTATCTGGTGCGCAAGGTGGGCGCCGGCAGCTTTGTCGCCCTGGCGGCGGTGCGCCCCGCGCCGCGCCCGCCCCAGTCAGCGCCGCCATCAGCAGCTATCTGGTGCAGTCCCGCGGCGTGGTGTGCGAGCCGGATCAGATCCTGATCCTCACCAGCTCCCAGCAGGGGATCCTGCTGGCGACCCAGTTGCTCATCGATGCCGGTGACACCGTCTGGGTGGAAGACCCCGGTTATCCCGGGGCTCGCACCGCCATGGAGAGCGCCGGTGCCCGGGTGCATCCGGTGCCGGTGGATGAAGAGGGGCTCAACCCTCATGGGGATCATCCTGCGCCGCGCCTCATCTATTGCACCCCGGCACACCAGTACCCCCTTGGCGTCCCCATGAGCCTGCCCCGCCGCATGGCGCTGCTGGCCGAGGCAGAGCGTCACGGCGCCTGGATCCTGGAGGACGATTACGACGGGGAGTACCAGTATGATCAGCGTCCCCTGCCCGCCCTGCAGGGGCTCGACGGCCAGGGGCGGGTGATCTATGTGGGCACCTTCAGCAAGGTGCTGTTCGGCTCGCTGCGCCTCGCCTACCTGGTGCTGCCCAGGCCGCTGATGGACTCCTTCTGCCGCGCCCGGGCCGCCGTCGACGGCCACAGCAACCAGTTGCAGCAAGCGGTCACGGCAGACTTCATCCGGGGCGGGCACTTCGCCACCCACCTGCGCCAGAGCCGCCTCCTCTACCAGAGCAGACGGGATCTGCTGCTGGCGGAACTGGCCGAGCACTGCCCGGGGCTCACCCCCATCCACAGCGGCGCCGGCCTGCAGTGCGCCGTGCTGCTGCCCCCCGGTGGCGAGGCGCGCTGGACCGATGCCGCCAACGCCTGCGGGCTGGGGCTGCGTCATCTGGGCCAGTTCTACCTGGGCCCGCCGACGCTGGAGGGGTGGCTGCTCGGCTTTGGCTGCCTCGACAACCAGACGCTGCGCCAACTCTGTCGTCGCCTGGGTCTCTTGATGAAATCCGCATGCCCCCCTTCTCAAGAGGTCAGATCTGCCAGAGCCTGATAGCGCTGTGTCGACGGGAATGGCCCGTCTATACTGGGCACAATCCCGTTGCCGAACCCGGTCAAGATGCATCGAATCCTGCTCCTTTTGCTCGCCCTCTCCCTCCCGTCCCTCACGATGGCGGCCACCCGCTTCACCCTGATCACCGGGGAAACCCAACAGGATGTCCGCATGAATTATTACCGGGCGGCGATGCAGCTGGCGCTGGAGAAAACACGGCCCGATTACGGCGACTATGAACTGCTCGACGCCATCAGGATGAACAAGGCGAGGATGCGGCTCGAAGTGCAAACGCCGGGCAAGAATGCCCTCTTCATCGTCGACAGCTGGCCCCAGGAGATCCCTCAACCCGGTGTCAGCCTGGTCCCCTTCCCCATCGATCTGGGCGTGCTCGGCTACCGGGTCTGTTTTGTCGGCAGTGCCCAGGCCCTGGCCGGGGTTCACACCCTGTCCCAGTTGCAGCAGTTCACGCAAGGGGTGGGCACAGGCTGGCGGGATGCCGACATCCTTCGCTACAACGGCTTCAGGGTGCAGGAGGTGGATAACTATGAGTCACTGTTTCGCCTGGTGGCCCGTGGCCGGATCGATCCCTTCTGCCGTGGTGCCAACGAGATATTGAGCGAGTGGAAAAACCACAGACCCGGCCTGCCGGGGCTGACCGTGGATAGCCATGTCGCCCTCTTCTATCCGCTCATCCACTCCCTCTATAGCCACGCCACCTACAGCAAGGAGCGCGAGCGCCTTTTGCGCGGCCTGCAACTGGCCTGGAAAGATGGCTCCCTGCAGCGCCTCTGGCGCCAACATTTCCAGCCTTCCCTGGTCTTTGCCCGGCTCGATTCACGCCAGATCTTCCGGCTGACCAACCCGCAGTTGCCCGACGAGAGCACCGACTACCGCTCCTATCTCTATGACCCGATGAGGGATGACTTTGGCATCGCTCCCTGACTGGCTCGCCGGTTCTCCCCTGTCAGGCAGGCTCCCCTTGCGCACTTTCTGTCTGGCGCTGCTGCTCTGGTTGCTGCCGACCTGCGTCATGGCCGCCCCCGGCAGCATTCGTGCCTGCATGGAGAACAGCGATTCGCCTCCCTGGTTGCTGATGTCCGGCGAGGGGATAGTGCAGTTCCACCTCAAGGAGGTGGCAAACCGGATCGGGCATCCCATCATTCTCACCCCCCTTCCCTGGAAACGCTGCCTCTCCCTCGTCAGCCAGGGCCAGCTCGATGCCGCCGTCAAGCTGAGCTACAGCGAAGAGCGTGCTCGCACCATAGGGGTCTATCCCATGCGACACGGAGCACCTGATCCCGCCAAGCGCCTGCTCACCGAGAGCTACAGCCTCTACCAGCCAAAAGGCGGACAGGTTCGCTGGGATGGCCGGCAGCTTGTCGCCCCTGGCGTCATTGCGGCGCAGTCCGGTTTCTCCATCGTCGCCCAACTGCGGGAGAGCGGTGTCAGGGTGGATGACTCCAGCAGGGAACCACTGATCCTGCTCAAGAAGGTCGCGATGCAGCGCGCCGTTGCCGCCGCCCTGCAAACCGGGGTCGCAGAACGGACCCTGGCCGCCCACCCGCAGTTGCAGGCCACACTCGAGCGGATCACCCCTCCCCTGGTCGAAAAACCCTACTACCTCATCTTCTCCCACCCCTTCCATCAGGCCCACCCCGATCTCAGCCAACAGGTGTGGGACGAGATTGAGGAGGTGCGACACTCCGCAGCCTATGCCCGCTTCGTCACAGGCATGGCGTCACCGGGGACCCCCTAACCCCAGACCCGCTCCTCAGCCCTGCTCGCGGCACAGGGCAAGCCAGGCCTCGGCGGTGCGGGAGAGGTAGCGATCCCCTGGCCAGATCACCCCGAGTCGCCAGCTCAGCGCCGGGGCCAGAGGGCGCAACACCAGCCCGTCCGGCGTCAGCCGCCGGCAGATGGGCTCCGGCAGGAAGGCGACCCCCATGCCGCTTCGCACCATGGCGGTGAGAAAGTCCCACTGGCTGCTGCGGGCCGCCACCTGGGGCACGAACCCGGCTTGCTCGCAGGCCTGCTCCAGCCGCTCGCTCAGGGTGAAGGCCTGGGTATAGAGCAGGAAGGGTTCGTCCCGCAGAGCCTCCAGCCGGATCTCGCCCCCCTCTCGCCAGCGGGGCAGGTCCGGTAGCACCACCCGGATGGGGTAACTGTCCAGATCCAGGGCGCAGAGGGCCCCCTCTTCCCTGGTCGGCAGCATGGTGATGGCGAGATCCAGCTCCCCCGCCAGCACCGCCTGCTCGATGCGCCGCCCGCCATATTCGACGATGGAGAGCTCCACACCGGGGTAGCGGCTGCGATAGGTACGGATGAGATCCGCATAGACATGACCCACCATGGGCGGGATGCCGAGGGCAAGACGCCCGGATTGCAGGCTCTGCAGATCCGCCAGCTCCGCCTCCAGCTGCTGCATCTCCGCCAGGATGGTCTGGGCCCGATTGAACAGCACCTGGCCGCTGTCGGTCAGGGTGAAGCGGCGGCCGACCCGGCTCAGCAGGGGCTGGCCCAGCTCCTCTTCCATGTTGCGGATCATTTTGCTGATGGTGGGCTGGGTGACGAACAGCTTCTCGGAGGCGCGGGTGAAGCTCTGCTCCCGCACCAGCTCGACGAAGTAACGCAGGGCTCGAATATCCATGGTGCTCTCTTGACGGGGATGGCTGGCTAAATCATGCCTCTTTGGCATGATTTTGATAATTTAAATTCATTTTTTGCAGGTTTGGTCCCTCTCTATACTGTGAGCAGGTTCACAGAAAGACGCTTGCCATGAAAACCCTCTGCCTTCGCTGGTTGCAAACCCCCTTCCAAATCGCCCTGCTGGCGGCCATCTGGTTGCTGGCCGACATCGCAGTGCGCACCTTGCACCTGCCCCTGCCCGCCAACCTCACCGGCATGTTGCTGCTGCTGGTCTGCATCCTGCTCGGGGTGGTCAAGGCCCAGTGGTTCAGTGCCGGGGCCCGCTGGCTGCTGGCGGAGATGCTGCTCTTCTTCGTCCCTGCCGTAGTGGCCGTGGTCAACTATCAGGAGCTGCTGCTGCAGGAGGGGTGGCGCATCATGGTGGTCCTGATCGTCAGCACCGTGCTGGTGCTCGGCACCACGGCGCTGGTGGTGGACAGGGTCTATCGCCTCGAGCTGAAGCTGGCCCGCCGGAGTCGCCGCCATGTCTGACACCCTGCTCGGCCTGCTCTGCTTCGCCCTGACCCTGCTCTTCTACTACGCCAGCAAGTGGCTCTATGGCAAAAAGCGCATCCTGCCCCTGATGCCGCTGCTGCTGGCCCCCACCCTGCTGGTGGCCGTGGTGATGCTGTTCCACATTCCCTACCGGGACTACATGGCCGAATCCCACTGGCTGCTCTGGCTGCTGGGCCCTGCCACCGTCGCCTTCGCGGTGCCCGTCTACGAGAATCGCCAGCTGATGCGCCGCCACTGGCTCTCCCTCTCGGTCGGGGTCGTGGCGTCCGTGGTGATGGCGGTGGGCAGCACAGTGCTGCTGGCCCGCTGGCTCAACCTCTCCGAGCTGTTGCAACGCAGCATGGCCATGAGATCCATCACCACCCCCTTCGCGGTGGAGGCGACCCGTTCCGTGGGTGGCAACGCCGATCTCACCGCCCTGTTCGTGGTGCTGACCGGCGTCATCGGCATGGCGGTGGGAGAAAGCGTGCTCACCGTGCTCGCCATCCGCAGCCGCCTTGGCAAGGGCGCGGGCTTTGGTGCCTCGGCCCACGGGGCCGGGACAGCCAGGGCCTATCAGATGGGCAACGAGGAGGGGGTGGTCTCCAGCATGGTGATGATGATCGCCGGCATGGCCACCGTGCTGCTCGCCCCCCTCCTGGGCCGGCTGTTCTGGTAACTCCACTACCCGATAACAGAAGAGGCGCCCTGGGGCGCCTCTTCTCATTGCATCGTGTCACGCAGCCTCAGAGGCTGGCGCAGATCTGCCAGAGATCGTACTGGATGGCGGCGGCCGTCACTTCCCGGCCCGCTCCCGGCCCCTGGATCACCAGGGGGTTGGTGCGATAGCTGTCGCTCTCGATGGCGAACACGTTGTCGCAGGGCAAGAGGTTGGCAAACGGGTGATGGGGCTCCAGCGCCTCCAGCCCGACGCGGGCCTTGCCGTCGTGCTCGAAGCGGGCGACATAACGCAGCACCTTGCCGACCCGGCGCGCCCCCTCGAAGGCGGTCTGGATAGGGTCATCCAGCTCCTTGAGCCTGTCCATGAACTGATCCGCACTCACCTTGCGCAGGACCACCGGCACCAGGTTCTCCAGCTCGATGTCGGCGGAGTCGAGTTCGAAGCCCGCCTCCCGCGCCAGGATAAGCAGCTTGCGGCGCACATCCTGACCGGAGAGATCCTCCCGGGGATCCGGCTCGGTCAGGCCGTGTTGCCACGCCTCGTCCACCAGTTCGGAGAAGGGGCGAGTGCCATCATACTGCTGGAACAGCCAGGAGAGGGTGCCGGAGAAGATGCCGGAAACCCCCTGGATGCGGTCACCGCTCTGACGCAGCATCTGGATGCTGGACTGGATGGGCAGCCCGGCCCCCACGGTGGCGTTGTAGCGCCACTGCACCTGATGGTCGCGGCAGGTCTGCTTGATGCGCTGGTAAAACTCGCTGTCGGCGGCACCGGCAAACTTGTTGGCGGCGATGATGTGGATGCCGAGCTGGGCAAAGTCCGGGTAGTAGCGGCTCACCGTCTCGCTGGCGGTCATGTCGAGCGCGATCAGGGAGTCAAAACTGTGCTGCTCCAGCTGGGAGAGCAGCTCCGGCCAGATGAGCGGCTTGGGATTGAAGTTGTCCTGTACCTTGAGGGGATCCAGCCCCTCTTCGTCCAGCAGCCCGCCCTTGGAGTCGAAGACCCCGTAGAGGGTGAGCGCCAGATTGAGCTCATGCTCGAGGCGCGCCTTCTCGCGGGCGTAGAGCCCCAGCCAGTGACCACCGATATTGCCTTTGCCGAACACCACCAGCCCGACCCGGGTCGGGCGGCTGAACAGGGCACTGTGCAGAGCGATGAGCAGCGGCTCCAGCACGATCTGGCGCAGCACGGCCACCAGGCTCAGGCCGTCCTTGGCCACCTGCACGAACTCCAGAGGCTGATCCGCCAACAGCTGGTAGAAACGGTGGCACTGCTCGGCATTGTCGGTGACGCCGGCTCCCACCAGGGCGACCAGGCTGAACCCCTCCTTCTGGATGAGGCCGGTAAAGTTGCCCTGCAACTGGAAGTCACGGAGCACCTCGAAGGCCCCTTGTGCCACCTCCAGGGTGTAGGCCAGACGCAGGACCCGCCGATCCGGCTGGCGCTGCAGGGTGAGCGGATGGAGGCGATGGCGGGCCAGATGGGCCTCGATGGCCGCCACTGTCTGCTCAAAGTCCGTCTGCGGCAGCACCTTGAGCTCGATGAGGGCTATCTGATCCACCGAGGAGACGATGCGGGCACCGCCGGAGCGGGGCGCACGGCGCAGGATGTGGGTGCAGCCTTCGTCCGGATTGTAGCTGCAGCGCAGGGTGAGGCGCTGACGGCTGTCGGCCACCGGCTGCAGGGTACGCGAATGCAGCACCGAGGAGCCCAGGCGCGCCAGCTCGTTGGCCTCGGCCAGGCTCAGGCGCTCCAGCAGACGAGCCTCTTTCACCCGGCGCGGGTCGGCACTGTAGACCCCGGCCACGTCGCTCCAGATGGTGGTGGACTCGCCGTCCGCCAGCGCCGCCAGGAGGCTGGCACTGTAGTCGGAGCCGTTGCGCCCCAGCAGCAGGGAACGCCCCTCCATGTCGGCGGCAATGAAGCCGGTCACCACGATGCGACCGGCGTGCTCGGCCAGGCGGGCCTTGAGCAGCTCGCTGGAGAGGGCGGTATCCACCTTGATGAGGGCGCCGTCTTCTGCGCGCAGGAAGCTGCGAGCATCGAGCCAGGCGGCCGCCTCACCCCGGCTGGTGAGCAGGGCAGCCAGCAGGCGGGCGGACCACACCTCGCCAAAGGCGAGCAGGCCGTTGCGCTCGAAGCGGTCAAACTGCCCCTCCAGGGTCTTGGCGATCAGCTGCATGTCGCCCGTCAGTTGCTGGCTCAGATCGAGGTGAAGCTCCCCTTCCAGCAGGCCGTCGATCAGGCTTTGCTGATAGGCGTGCAGGGCGGTGATGGCTTCGCCTGCGGCCTCATCCCCCGCTTCCGCCAGCTCCACCAGCTGGATCAGCCGGTTGGTGGTCTTGCCCGCGGCGGAGACCACCACCAGCTCGTTGCCCCCCACCTGTTGCTCGACGATGCTGGCGACCCGGCGATAACAGACCGGATCCGCCAGGCTGCTGCCGCCGAACTTGTGTACATGGCGCCGCTTGAAGACTGCCTCTGTTGCCACCACACACTCTCCTTGTTGTTGTTCCATTACTTCACCTGCTCTGCCTGTTGTGCCAACTGCGCCTGTTCAAACCCCTGGGCCAGATCGGCCACCAGATCCTCACCGTGTTCAATCCCCACCGACAGGCGCAGCAACTGGGCACTGATACCCGCCGCCTGCTGGGCCGCAGGGGTCATGGCCCTGTGGGTCATGCTGGCCGGGTGGGCCACCAGACTCTCCACCCCGCCGAGGGACTCCGCCACCGAGAAGAGGCGCAGTCCCGCGAGGAAGGCGCGCAGCCCCGTCTCGTTGCAATCGAGCTCAAAACTTAGCATGGCGCCAAAGCCGGACTGTTGACGGCGCGCAATGTCGTGGCCCGGATGGCTCGGCAGGCTGGGATGATAGATCCGCTTGACCAGCGGCTGCTGCTGCAAGAAGGCGAGGATGCGATCCGTGTTCTCCTGATGGGTGCGCAGGCGCGGGGCCAGGGTGCGCAGGCCCCGCAGGGTGAGGTAGGAGTCAAAGGCACCGGAAGTGAGCCCCAGGCAGTTGGCCCACCACACCAGGGAGTCGGCAAGAGCCTGATCCTTGGCGATCGCCACCCCCCCTACCACGTCGGAGTGGCCGTTGATGTACTTGGTGGTGGAGTGGACCACCACGTCGGCACCAAGGGCCAGGGGCTGTTGCAGCAAGGGGGAGAGGAAGGTGTTGTCCACCACCACCTGGGCCCCCACCTCGTGGGAGGCCTCGGCGATGGCGGCGATGTCCACCACCCGCAGCAGCGGATTGGAGGGGGTCTCCACCCACACCAGTGCGGGTTTCTGGGCCAGCGCGGCGGCCAGCGCCCCCTCGTCTCCCTGATCCACGAACTGCACCTGGTAGTGGCCCTTGGCCGCCAGATACTCGAACAGGCGCCAGGTACCGCCGTAGCAGTCGTGGGGGGCGATCAGCAGATCCCCCGCCTTGAGCAGAGCCGTGGTCACCAGGTGAACGGCCCCCATGCCGGTGCCGGTCACCACGGCGCCGGCCCCCCCTTCCAGGGCCGCCAGGGCATCCGCCAGATTGGTGCGGGTCGGGTTGCCGGAGCGGGCATAGTCGTATTGACGGGGCTCGCCAAAGTCGGCAAAGGTGTAGTTGCTGGAGAGGTAGATGGGGGGCACCACGGCACCGTGCTGCGTATCTGTCTCAATCCCGGTGCGTACCGCCAGGGTGGCCTTGTGGGTCATGTCACTCTCCTTGATGGGTTGCCGGAGCCGGTCCGCCTCGTGGGTCGTCCAGCCCCGCTCTCATTTTCGCTGGCCGGACTGCCGGCCCATGGTGCACCACACTACGCCACCTTAAAAAAGCCGTCAACACTTCTAGACGTCTAAATGGCTTTGCTGTTGGATTGCCATTGAATTCCTTAAGGGTTAAAATCCGCGCTCACGGCCAAACGACTACAGGTGGAACATGGGTACAGAGTGGAACGGCGACTACGTCAGCCCCTATGCAGAGCACGGTAAGAAGAGCGAACAGGTCAAGAAGATAACCGTCTCGATCCCGCTCAAGGTGCTGAAGGTGTTGACCGATGAGCGCACCCGTCGCCAGGTGAACAACCTGCGTCATGCGACCAACAGCGAGCTGCTCTGCGAAGCCTTCCTGCACGCCTTCACCGGCCAGCCGCTGCCCTGTGACGACGACCTGCGCAAGGATCACCCGGACAGCGTCCCCGCCGAGGCCCGCGCCATCATGGAAGCCCTTGGCAAAGAGATCGAAGACTTCGACGCCGAGTAATGCGGCTGCCCATGGCAAACGATGCATCCCTTTCAATGACGCGGCCCGGTGCCGCGTCATGCTTATCTGCCGCCTCCCCCTTCAGCCTGCGTCACTACCAGAGCGACATGCAGAGCCACAGTCATGACCACGCCCAGCTGGTGATCCCCCTCGTCGGCCCCCTCGAGATCGAGGTGCAGGGTCGGGGATGTCGCCTCGCCCCCGGTTTTGCCTGCATCATCGCCCCTGGCCTTCGCCACGCCTACGCCGCCGACCCGGCGCACGTGTTTCTGGTGCAGCAGAGCCACTGGCTGCCGGCCGCCCTGGGGGACCACCCCTTCGTCGAGCTGGATGAGGCCCAGCGCCACTACCTCGCCTTCCTGCACCGCATGGTGGCCGAGGGGCGCCACGTGGCCGGCATGGATCAGGTGTGGCTCGGGCTGCTGACCGAGGGACGCGGCATGGGCCCCGCCGTCGCTCCCCGCATAGCCCCTCGTATCGCCAAGGTGCAGCGTCATATGGAAGCCCACCTCGCAGACCCCCTCACCAACGAGGAACTCGCCGCCATCGCCTGCCTCGGCCTGAGCCAGTTCAAACACGCCTTTCGCCAGCAGGTGGGCACGAGCGTCTCCCACTACCTCAGGATGCGGCGTATGGCGCTGGCCCGCACCCTGCTCGCTCGCACCCGGCTGCCCGTCGGCGAAGTGGCCAGCCGCTGCGGCTATCAGAACCAGGGAGCCTTTGCCGAGCGCTTCCTGGCCGAAACCGGACTGACCCCTTCCCTCTGGCGCCGGCAAAACGGCTGCCTGCCGTAATCGGTCGGCTCTTTGCCGAAGACAATCCCCGGGCACTCGAGGCATGCTGAGGCTCATGCAAGGTATGGGCAACGAGGAGCCAAGATGCAGACCATAAGCTGGCAGGATTTCGAGATGGTGGAGCTCAGGGTGGGCACCCTGGTGCGGGTCGAGCCCTTCCCCGAGGCGCGCCGCCCCGCCTACAAGGTGTGGGCGGATTTCGGCCCCGAGCTCGGGGTGCGCAAGAGCAGCGCCCAGATCACCGACCTCTATCGACCGGAGGATCTGGTGGGCCGCCAGATCGTCGCCGTGGTGAACTTTCCCCCCAAGCAGATAGGCCCCATCCAGTCGCAATGCTGTTCACTTAAGAGAATTTGAGTTCCAGTCCACGTAGTATCAGGGCTAAAAAATGGGTTCATCGCGGCTTTCCGGGGAAGGCCGCCTTGATTTTCAGAAAAAAGTATTCTGAGTCCCTAAATCCATATGCCA
>NZ_JAPDBZ010000035.1:0-31768 GCF_027705505.1 Aeromonas sp. QDB56 | reverse complement strand
AACCAGCGGGGCTGACGCCCCGGCGAAATTCCCCTCCCACCTACGTCGGAGGGAGTCCCCTTTCGCATTTAAGATGGCCTGCCACTCGTCCGCCGGCAGCCAGCCGGGTTCGTCCCCGTCCCCCAGGGCGATGAACCCCTCGTAGTCGAGCTCGCCGATCAGCTCCCCTTCCCGGTAGAGGGGATCGTCGATGGCGATCACCAGGGACTGGCTGTCAATGAGAGAGAGCGCCTTTCGCACCACTGCGCCGAACTCCCGGTCCACCAGCACCACCTTGCTCTGGGCGTGCTGGAAGATGAAGGCCATTGCGTCCGCATCGAGCCGGGTGTTGATGGTGTTGAGCACAGCGCCGCTCATGGGTACCCCGAAGTGCGCCTCGAACATGGCCGGCACATTGGGGGCGACGATGGAGACGGTGTCCCCCTCGCCAATGCCGCGACGGCGCAGGGCCGAGGTGAGCTGGCGGCAACGGCGTTCGGTCTGGGCCCAGCTCTGGCGCAAGGGGCCGTGGATCAGCGCCGGATAGTCGGGATAGACCCGGGCGGCCCGCCCCAGAAAGCTCAAGGGGGTCAGCGCCTCGAAATTGGCGGGCGTCTTGCCAAGGCCGGCGTCGTACATGTTCTGCTCTGTCATCGGATCCTTCCTCACAGGGACACAAAACGGGGTGGCACTCGCGGTTCACCACAACCGGCATTGTGCCCTGATGCGGGGCCAGGATGCCGGCTGGAACCGGATGAAAGGGTATCAAGGGGGCCAGATCCCAGGTATTAGCGAAACGTCTTAGGGGCCCTCGGCCCTGCTCCCCCTGTCGCCAATCGCCGACGCTATTTTTGTGCGGTCACTTTTTGCGCAGTCAGCCCCTGTCGCGATCCCGTGGCCCTTGCCTTGAGCCTGCGGCGCAAAATGCCAAGAATGATCCCAAGCCCTCAACGGGTATGAGTACAAGGAGAAGAGTGATGAACAAATCCATGTTGGCAGGTGTCGGGATCGGTGTTGCCTCTGCGCTGGCATTGTCGGCGGTCGCCAGCGGATCCCTGTTTTCATCAGAGCCCCAGTTTGCCGAGGTGCTGGCCAGCAAGCCGGTGACCGAGACCATCAAGACGCCACGTCAGGAGTGCCGCAACGTCACCCTGACCCACCGCAAGCCGGTGCAGGACGAGCACAAGATCCTGGGTACCGTGGTTGGCGCGGCCCTGGGCGGCGTGGTCGGCCACCAGTTTGGCGGTGGCAGCGGCAAGAAGGTGGCCACCGCCGCCGGTGCCGTGGCAGGGGGTTATGCCGGGAATCAGGTGCAGGGCAACATGCAGGCCGGTGATACCTACACCACCACGGAGCAGCGCTGCAAGACGGTGCAGGAGAGCAGCACCCGCACCATCGGCTATGACGTCACCTACCGCCTCGCCGGCCAGGAGGGGGTGGTACGCATGGAGAAGCAACCCGGCCCCACCATTCCGGTCAAGGATGGCAAGCTGGTACTGAGCAACGCGCAGGGTTGATACTCCGTTAGGAGCGCCCTGCCATGAGGAAGGCCCGCCATGACGGTGGGCCTTTTTCATCTTCGCAACCCAACCTGTCTGCAACAAGTCTTCCCAACAAAAGTCTTCCCAACTAAGAAAGGGGCCCGCAGGCCCCTTTTTATATTGAGACGTCATCCTCAGTGGCGACCGAAGGGCCACCAGGACTTGTCGTTGTCCTGGATGTCGACCCGGGTCTGCTGCAGGGCGCCGGGCTGGCCCCCTTCCACCCGATCGAGGCTCACCCTGAACTGCTCGGTGGGCTCCACAAACCAGTCATCGATGATCAGCACCTTGACCGACTTGCTGCCCCCCTCGCCCGCAGCCCAGCTCACGGTCTGGCTGAACCAGGGCAGGAAATCCAGCCCCCAGCGCGCCGTGACTCCGTCAAGGGCCACCCGGGCCCGGGCCGGCTTGCTCAGATCGCCGCTGCGCACCAGGGGGATCTCGGCAAACCACTGCCCCTCGTTCACCGTCATGCTGGCGCGCGCCAGCGAGATGGTGGACGGCGCCAGCTTGTCCTTGATGGTCACCAGGGTCTGGTGCTGATCCCCCAGGGCCGCGCCGCTCGGGTCAAACAGCTCCAGGGTAAAGGTCTCGTCCCCCTCGTGCAGGGTGTCGCTCTTCACCGGAATGCTGATGGTCTGGGGCTCGCTCTGCCCGGCGGCCCAGTGCAGGGTGCCGGTGAGGGGCGCCACGTCGCTTGTGTCCCCGCTGCCGTAGACGATGCGATAGCTGACGCTCGCCTCCCCGTGGCTGCCATCGCTGCGACTGACACTCAGGGACAAGGTATTCCCCTCCTCCACGTTCGCAGCGGCGCTCTCGAGACTCAATACCCCGGCGGGTGGCTGCGGATACTGGATGGCCACCAGCACCGGATCGTGATCCGAGGCGCTGAAGGGCCCTTCGGATTTCGCCAGCTGACCGCTGTACTTAGTGCCGTACTCGAAGAAGTTGCTCTCGGCGGAGTTGATGTGCCAATCCTCGATGCCGATCACCTTGGCCGCGAGGCTCGGGTTTGCCAGGGCGTGATCCAGGTTGCCGAGCTCCCCTTCGTAGCTGTAGGAGTAGGTGTCGGTGCCATGGAAGCGGGTATTGAGGTTCACCAGACCATACCCCTTGCCAAGGGCGCTGCCGCTCTCCTCGAAGGGCTGACCCGCCAGAGTGGTGAAGGAGGCGCTCATGATCTGGCGCGCCTGGGCGGCCGGATCATAGTCGGTCAGCACCCGGATGGGATCCTCCATGCCATAGGCGTTCATGTCGCCGATAAGCAGCAGATCCCCGGCCAGATCCTTGAGGTGCTCCCCCAGCACCTTGGCGGCGGAGACCCGCAGCGCGTTGCAGTGGCCCTGGCCATCCAGCGGATCGGCGCTGGCGTAGTCGGGGTAATCCTCGAAGCAGGCGGAGCCCTTGGACTTGAGGTGGTTGACCACCAGGGTCAGGGGCGCATCCCCCTTGGGCGAGCTGAAACGCTGCACCAGCGACTCGCGCATCCCCTGATTGATGGTCACCGGTTTGCCGCTGGCGTCCACCGCCTCGGCCTGCTGCACCGGCAGCGCGATAAGGCTGGCGGCCCCCTCCGGGGTCACTTTGGCGGGTCGGTAGATGAGCCCCACCGTGATGGCGTCGGTGCCAATGGGCTTGCCATCCGGCGAGGCAATCCAGCGGTAGTGATCCGCCTCGTCCGGCTGGGCGGCGTTGAGGGCCGTAACCAGATTGGCGATGGCGGAGTTGTCGCCATAGCCGTTGTTCTCGATCTCCATCAGCCCCACCACGTCGGCATTGAGGCGGGTGATGGCGCTGACTATCTTGGTGCGCTGCAACTCGAACTCCGCCACCGTCAGGGCGCCCCGGTTGCTGCCGGTGGGGTTGGCATCCCCGCCCACGACCGTGGTGAAGAAGTTGAGCACGTTGAAGCTCGCGACCCGCAGATCCCCCGCCTCGGCGAGCTCGGGGGTTTCCACCCGATCCCAGCCACTGTGATCTATCTGGCTCGCGTCGATGCGATTGCTGGCCACCAGCCTGAACAGGTTGTAGGAGTAACCAAGCGCCCCCTCCAGCCCGTTGAGCTTGTCGCCGATGCGCAGGTAACCGTCCTCGGCGTTGAAGCCGGGGAACCAGGGCAGCACACCGTCCGGCGCCTTGGCGTCGGTCTCCACCACCAGCTGGTTCTGCTGGTTGCGAAGGGCCCAGTCGCTCGCCTCCTGGCTCATGGCGGCAAATTTCTGGGTCGACTTGATGAGCGGCGCGCCATAAGAGAGCACCAGGTTGTTGCGCTTGCCGTCGTAATCGAAGCTGAAGTTGCGGGTCACCACCAGGCTGGAACCGGGCACCAGCCGTACCTGCATCCCCTCGTGACGCTCCAGCAGCTGGCTCAGGCTCTCGCCCGCCACCGGCAGCAGATCCACCGCAGCCGGGATGGCCCCTTGCGGCCGGGTCACCACCAGCTCGTCTGCGTTGATCTGGGTCTGGTTGAAATACTCCTTCACCTTGCCAGACACACACACCTCGGCCCCCGGCACGACGGCAGCGTTGGCCTTGGTGGTGTAGACGAAGAGGCCGTCGGAGGTAGCCGCATTCCCGTCCCCCTGCTCGTCCTGAATGAAGAAGCCCTTGTAGAGGCCGCTCACTACCTGGGTCACCACGCCGCGGGTGGCGTAAGCCTGTTCCGATTCGAACTTGCCGGCTGGCACCAGGGGGCTGCTGGTGCCGGGGCCCTGAATGGCGGGCACCGGCACCAACTGATCCACCGGGCAGACGAAGGCGGGCGGCTGGGTGCCATCGCAGGGACCATCGCCACTGCAACCCAGGCCACTGGCGTCATCTTTCGGGGCGGCCACGTATTCCTGCGCCGGATCAAAAGGCGACGTCGCATCAGTGCGGCCCATGGTGACGGTGGCCTTGCGGCGCAGGGTCATGTCCAGGGTCGAAACGTTGCCGGAGACCCAGGACGTGCCCGGATCCACCCCTACCTGGCCGAAGCTGTCGATTATCTCGCTGCCGCGATAGAGCACCAGGGCATCGTCGCCGTTGAACACCAGGTTGCCGCTGGTCTGATTGGCCTTGGCCAGGATCTCGGCATTTGCGGAGGGGTTGGCCAGCACCAGACTGGCGCCCGGGGCCAGGGTGCCTTGCAGCGCCAGGCTGTTGGTGGGGGATTCGCTGATGGGTTTGCCGTTGGCGTAGAGGGCCAGCCGGTATTGTGAGAGATCGACGGCGTCGCTGCCGAGGTTGCTCAGCTCCACCGCCTTGTTGTTGCCGGACCCTTCCAGGTATTCGGTGATGAGCAGTTGTGCCTGTGCCTGTCCAGCGAGCGCCAGCCCGACGGCCAGCGCCACCAGAGAGTGTCTTCCTGACATGGTCAGTTTCCTTTTTTATTTGCAGATCATGTTATTGGCGCCCCGCACAAGGCGGGCCGCAGCACCTTGGATGCAGCCATCAGCGGGAGGCATGTCAGCCCCCGGCCGAAACTGCGCGCCCACTCTGCCCCGTCGACGCCGGGGCTGCTGCGAGCTGGCTAACAATGACAACAAAATGTTGCGCCAAGGTGACGGGCAATACCCGAATGGGCAGTGTCTGCCATCGCTGCGCAGGAAGTTGTCGCCCCCCAGCCCCTGCTGGCTGCCTCCGTCAGGGAGCGACATCGGCTCCGGGGCAGACGGGGGGAACACTACGGCGGCCTCTGCCCGGTACCATTTCGTGAACAGCGCCACTCACAGACTCCGAATCATGGGCAAATCCATGGGTGCCATACCGGGCGCCACCCCCTTCGTGGCCCGAGAAGGCAGAAAACCGCGGGATGAGACTCTCTCCTGGTGCTCTTGTGGAACCGGTTTCAGTAATGACAGAAATAACAAGAGAGGGGATGACACAAACGTTTGTTGCTTTTGCGCTCGCGAATGGCAATAGTTCTCACTTTCTTTTTTGACCGTCTCTATTCTCGAGGTGCTACAAGATGTTTCGTCACCCCCTGGCAAAGTTGCTGCTGCTCGGCCAGCTCGTCCTGGTGAGATGGGTGGCGCAGGCCGCCCCCCCCGTTGAAGTGGAAGATGTGATGGGCCGCAAGGTCTCCCTCAGCCTTCCGGCAAGCCGCATCGTGCTCGGTTTCTATCCCGAAGATTACCTGGCGGTGGCCGGTGAAGGCGGGGCCGAACGCCTGGTGGGCATGTCCCTGGGCTGGTTCATGAAGTCCCGTCCCGCCATCTGGTCTCTCTACGTGGCCAGCCAGCCACAACTGGCCAAGGTCCCCGACCTTGGCAACGTACAGGATCAGAGCTTCTCCATCGAGAAGACCCTGGCGGTCAAGCCCGACCTGGTGATCCTGGCGAAGTGGCAATATGAGGCCCTGGCCGCCGACCTGCCACGCCTTGAGCAGGCGGGGATCCCGGTGGTGGTCATCGACTACAACGCCCAGACCCTGACACAGCACATGGCGAGCACCCTGCTGCTTGGCAAGCTGACCGGCCAGGAGGCCCGCGCCCGGAAGATGGCCGACGAGTACAAGGCCAAGATTGACACCATCACCTCCCGCATCGCCGCCGCGAAGCGCACGCCGCCCCGGGTCTACATCGAGCTGGGTGACAAGGGTCCGGCCGAGTACAGCTACACCTATGGCAAGGACATGTGGGGCGCCATGGCCCTGCTGGCCGGTGGCGACAACGTGGCCGCCCCCTTCGTCGATCGCTGGGGCCCCATCCACCCGGAACAACTGCTGGCGAGCAAGCCCGAGGTGATCCTGATGGCGGGCTACGAGAGCGTGAGCAGTGCCGTCGCCATGCAGGTGGGCCAGGATGTGTCGGCAGAGACCGTGCGCCAGCGTCTGCAAGGCTTTGCTGCCCGTCCGGGCTGGAGCGAGCTGCCTGCGGTGAAGGAGGGTCGCCTCTACGCGGTCTATCACGGCGCCACCCGCAGCATCATGGATGCCGCCCTCATCGAGTTCATGGCTAAGGCCCTCTATCCGGACCTTTTCCAGGATCTCGCTCCCCTGGCCACCTATCAGGCGTTCTACCAGCACTACCTGCCCATCCGTCCCCAGGGCACCTTCATGCTGGGCATCAAGCAGGATGACGCAAGCTAACCCCGGCAATTCGGGTGCGGCCCACCTCGGCCACGCCCTCTTCAGCAACCCTCTTGGATTGTGTGGGCGCCTCTTGCGGCGCCCGTTTCAGGATTGACATCATGAATGATTTGGCTGCCCTGCAGCAGACCCTCGCCCGGCAGCGGCAACGGGAGCGCCGTCGCTGGCACTGGCTCCTGCTGCTCACCCTGGTCCTGTGCATTACCCTGGTGCTCGACATCGCCACCGGCCCCTCCCTGTTGGCCCTGCACGACGTGATCGATGCCCTGGTTTCCCCCGCCCAGGCCGATCCCATGACCCGCACCATCGTCCACGACATGCGCTTGCCTATCGCCCTCATGGCCCTGGTGGTCGGCGCCTCCCTCGGCCTTGGCGGCGTGCAGATGCAGACCCTGCTGGACAACCCCCTCGCCAGTCCCTACACCCTGGGGCTCGCGGCGGCGGCGGGCCTGGGCGCGGCGCTCGCCCTCTACACCGGCGGCCTCGGGCTCTCCCCCCTAGTGGCCATCCCGGCCGGCGCCTTCATTGTGTGCATGTTTGCCGCCTGCCTGCTGTTTGGGCTGGCCATGATGCGCCATGTCAGCAGCCAGACCCTGATCCTGGCGGGCATCGCCCTGCTGTTCCTGTTCCAGTCCCTGCTCTCCCTGCTGCAGTTCCTCTCCTCCCCCGAGCTCAACCAGCAGATCCTGTTCTGGCTGTTTGGCAGCCTGATGCGCACCACTTGGGACTCCCTGATCATCACCGCCGTCGTCACCCTGATCTGCACCCTGCTCATCTACCGGGATGCCTGGGCCCTCACCAGCCTGCGCCTCGGGGAAGCCCGTGCCCGCAGCCTCGGAGTCAACGTCGACAGGCTGCGCATGAAGACCCTGGTGCTGGTCGCCCTGCTCACCGCCACCGCCACCAGCTTCGTCGGCTTCGTCGGCCTGGTGGCCCCCCATATCGCCCGCATGCTGGTGGGGGAAGATCAGCGCTTTTTGATCCCCCTCTCCGCCCTGTGCGGGGCCTGCATGCTCTCGGCGGCCTCGGTGCTCTCCAAGTCCATCATTCCGGGAGCCCTCTTCCCCATCGGCATCGTCACCGCGCTCATTGGCGTGCCCTTCTTCATCTGGTTGATCCTCGGCAGGGGGCGTAAACGTGCTTGAAATATCCCGACTCTCCCTCTCCCTCGGCCAGCAGACCCTGCTGCGGGATCTCAGCCTCACTCTGCATCCGGGTCAGGTCCATGTGATCATCGGCCCGAACGGGACCGGCAAGACCTCCTTGATGCGCACCCTCTTCGGCGAGCTGACCCCGGACAGTGGCGACATCCGCCTCGGGGACCAGAGTGCCCGCCAGATGACGCAGGCCAGGTGGCGCCAGCAGTTTGGCTACATGCCCCAGAACATCCAGCTGGAGCTGGATCTCAGCGTCATCGAGGTGGTGGTGCTCGGGCGCCTCGACAGCCTCTCCATGCGCCTCGCGGACGAGGACATACTGGCGGCCGGCCGCGCCCTGCAGGCGCTCGGCATCGCCCATCTGGCGGATCGCCCCCTCTACTCCCTGAGCGGCGGCCAGCGGCAGATGGTGCTCTTCGCCCAGGTGCTGCTGCGCGATCCCCGCATCATGATGCTGGACGAGCCGGTCAGCGCCCTGGACCTGCACCACCAGATGCAGCTGATGGAGCACCTGTGCCAGCAGACCCGGGATCAGCAGTGGATCACCCTGGTGGTGCTGCACGATCTCAACCTGGCCGCCCAGTTTGCCGATCAGCTGATCGTGCTGGCAGGGGGGGAGCTCCAAGCCTTCGGCCCCCCCGCCCGGGTGCTCGACGCGGCCCTCATCGAGCGCCTCTACCAGGTGCCGGTGGAGATAAGCCACGATCAGCGCGGCATCCCCTTCCTCAGAACCCTGCGAAAGACGTCATGACACAGTGCTGCGCCACCCCGGCGACCTCCTACCGACACGGTGGCGGGAGGCGACCATGAACGGCGCCTCCTACTGGCGGGACTGGCAGGGTATGAGCCCGGCCGCCCGCCTGCTCATCACCAATGGGCTCGCCTTCAACCTCGGCTTCTACATGATGATGCCCTTCCTCGCCCAGCACATGGGCAGCGGCCTGGGCCTGGCCGGCTGGGCCTGTGGCCTGGTCATGGGGATGCGGGTCTTCAGCCAGCAGGGGCTGTTCCTGCTAGGGGGGACGCTTGGGGATCGCATCGGCTATCACCCCGCCATCGTCTGGGGTTGCCTGGTGCGATCGGTCGGCTTCCTGCTGCTGGGCTGGGCCGAGTCCCTGCCCATACTGCTGCTGGCGGCGACCCTGACTGGCTTTGCCGGGGCCCTGTTCACCCCCTGCGCCCAGGCCTATCTGGCGAGCGAATGCCACAATCCGAGCCAGCGCCAGCGCGCCTTCGCCCTGCACAATCTCGCCAGCCAGGCGGGCATGCTGCTCGGCCCCCTGGTCGGCCTCACCCTGACCCAGCAGAGCTATGCCCTGACAGGGCTCTTGGCGGCGAGCCTCTTCGCCCTGCTCGGGGTGCTGCAGTATCGGGTGCTGCCCAAACGCCCGGTGGCCAACCAGAGACCGCGCGGCGCCATCTTGCGCCAGTGGGGGGACATCCTGCGCCAGCGCCCCTTCATGGGGTTCACCCTGCTCGCGGGCAGCTACCAGATCCTGTTCCACCAGCTCTATCTGGCCCTGCCCGCCCATATCCAGAGCCTGCCGGACGCCACCCGGCTGCTCGGCGGCGTCTTCACCCTCTCGGCGGTGATCGGCGTCCTGCTCCAGCTGCCGGCATCGCGCCTGGTGGAGCGCCGTCTGGGGGTGCCGCTCGCCATGGGGCTCGGCATAGGGCTGATGGGGCTGAGCTATCTCGCCCTGCCCCTGCTCTCCCCCTGGCCGACGGCAGGCGTGTTGACGCAGGTGGCCCTGCTTTCCCTGGGCTCCATCCTCTGCTTCCCGCTCTTTGCCGCCCAGCTGCCCCGCTACGCTCCCCCTGACCAGCTCGCCAGCTACTACGGCTTCTATGCCAGCGCCGGCGGCTGCATGGCACTCTTTGGCAACCTGCTTATCGGTTTTATGCTGGGGGACGCGGGCACCCGCCCCACCACCGCCATCTGGACACTGCTGGCCCTCGCCGGCCTGCTGGCTGGAGTTGGCCTCTATACCCAGCTGCGCAAGGATGGCCAGGTTCAGCCGGCCACCCATCAATAAACAGGGCGGCCTTGGCCGCCCGGTTTTATTCCCTTTCCTCCCCCTTCCACTTTCTGCCTTATCCGGCTAACCAGAACCTGTTTCAAGACCTTGCCAGATAAGCGAGCAAGCTCGGCTGTGCTCGATGAGCAAAGCAACATCGGACATGCACGATGGCGATAAAAAGGACGCCATCAGGCGTCCTTGCAGGTGAAAATAAGACCGGGTCAACTCCCCAGATGCAGCGCCAACCAGACCGCCAGCGGGATCACCACTATCGAGAGCGCGTTGCCGCCCAGCACTATGCTGGCCACCTTGTCGGGCTGGCACTGGTACTGCTCGCACAGGATGTAATTCAATACCGCCGGGGGCAGTGCCACCGAGAGTGTCAGCAGCGGGATCCAGGCAGGCTCCAGGGGCAGCAGCCAGACGGCGAGCCCAAGGGAGAGGCCCCCCGCCAGCAGATAGAGCAGGTTGCACTTGAGGGCCAGCCCCAGATGGCTCAGATCCCCCTCCATCAGCCTCACCCCCAAGGCAAACAGCATCAGGGGCACCGCTATCTGACCGAGCAGGGCGGCGCTGGTCACCAGGTATTCCGGCAGCGGGATATGCAGGTTGGCCACCAGCAGGCCGGCGAAGGCGGCACAGAGCACGGGGCTTCTCAGCCAGCCCCAGCGGGAGCTACTGGCCGAGAGGATAAACATGCCCACCGTGAAGTGGAGCAGGTTGGAGAGCACGAACAGGATGACGATGGCGCCGAGCTGCTGCTCGCCAAAGGCGAGCACCATCAGCGGAATGCCGAGGTTGCCCGTGTTGCGAAACATGGCGGGCAGGATCAGGGCCGCCCGCGCTATCTCCTTGAGCCTGAGCAGGGCGAGCAGCAGGCCAGGGAGCAAAATCACCAGGGCGCCAGCCGCGACAAGCGGCAGGTGCGCCGCCAGATCCAGCGGGTATTTCACCAGGGCCGAGAAGACCAGCGCCGGGGTAAAGAGCTCGATATTGGCCCGGTTGATGTAACCCAGGTCGCCACCCGGTCGCAGCCGCCCATAGAGGGCGCCGAGGCCCGCCACCGCAAACACCGGGATGACGATATTGAGCAGGGCGCTGAACATGGGGGCTCCCGATCAGAGTTCGCGGGCCGGACGTCCCATCAGCACCACGGGATCCAGGGTGACCTCCTGGCTGCCGTTGCTGACCCAGAGCTGGCCGTCGGAGATGGTGCAGGTGAGCTGCATGGTGCGCTCCACCATGGCCGCCAGCGGCAGGGTCTGGCTGTCGGAGAGCTCGATGACGCTCAGGTTGTCGTGCAGACCGAGCTTGCCCTGGTTCTGCTTCCACCAGACGCTGGTGCCACGGCCGCCGTAAAGGTAGAGCACTACCTGGCGGGAACGGTTGCACGCCTTCTTGAGGCGCTTCTCGTCCGGCTGGCCCAGCTCAATCCAGAGTTCAATCTCGTCGGAGTAGTTCTTGCGCCAGAGCTCGGGTTCGTCGTCGGCAGAGAGCCCCTTGGTGAACTCCAGCCGCTCGGCGGCATGCCAGGCGAAGGCCGCGAGGCGGATCATCATGCGCTCGTCGGTCTCGGAGGGGTGACGGGCCAGGGTGAGGGAGAAGTCCTGATAGAGATTGCGATCCATGTCAGACAAGCTGATCTGGGCCTTGAAGATGGTTGCCTTGAGCGCCATAGAAGTCGTGAACACCTGATAAAAGAGAAAGGGGCGGACATGCCGGGCGTCAGTGTAATCAAAATGGCCGCCGGGTTCGACCGTCTTGCGCTCCGTTTACCCCATCAGGGGCGGGCAAGTGCTTCAGAAGACACAAAAAACAAATGCCAGTCCGAGGACTGGCATTTGGCGGCATGAACGAGAGTGACTCACTTCTCGGCGGACTTGACCCCGAAGGCATTGAGCAGCAGGCAGCAGGTGACTGCCACGGCCACGAAGCCACTCAGAAAGATAAAGGGCATGGCCCCGTATCCCAATATGTTCCAGATGGTTTGTTCGAGCAGACTCATAGTGTGTCCTTCATCCAGTGAAATGGGTGTCCCTTTCGTGACGGGGTCGCCCCCGTTCCTGATGAGACTATTTGACCTCAACCCGCGCCTGAGTCCTATGCCACCAAAGTAATAAATGGGGCACCAGTTTGCGCCAGATCAAGGTTTTCCCCCTCCCCGCCCCGTTTTTCTTCGCGCCCCCGCCCCAAACCGGAAAGTTACGCCCAACAAAAAGCGAGGCGACCTTGGGGTCGCCTCGCTCGATGTATGCCGTCGAGAGCCATCAGTAGAAGGTCTGCTGCTCCGCCGCCATCGCTTTCAGCCGCGCACAGGGGGCGAAGCGGTCGCCAAAGCGCTTCTGATGGTGCTCAAGACGCCCCACCAGATAGTCGATGCCGAGGCTGTCCATGTAGCGGAACGGACCGCCCAGGAAGGGGGGGAAGCCGATACCGAAGATGGCGCCGATGTCGCCATCCCGGGCCGAGGCCACCACGCCGCCATCCAGGGCCATGGCAGCTTCGTTGAGCATCAGCAGCACGCAGCGCTCGGCGATCTCCTGCCTGGCCAGTTTGGCCTGGGGCTTGACGCCCAGCACGTCGTAGACGCTCGCGTCCACCGTCTTCTTGCCCTCCTTGCCGGTGAGCTTGTTGCGCGGGGCCGCCTTGCCATAGAGATAGAAGCCCTTGCCGTTCTTGCGCCCCTTGCGATCGTCTTCCAGCAGCTTGTCAAACGCCTTGGGGGCCTGGAACTGCTCACCACCCAGCTCCTTTTCGAGGATGGGGGAGATCTTGGCCCCCACGTCGATCCCCACCTCGTCCAGCAGGGTGATGGGCCCGACCGGGAAACCGAAGTCGAGCAGAGCGCCGTCCAGTACCTCCACCGGCTCCCCTTCCAGCACCAGGCGCGCCGCCTCGTTCATGTAGGGCGCCAGGATGCGGTTGACGTAGAAGCCCGCCTCGTCCTTCACCACGATGGGGGTCTTGCCCTGGGCCCGGGCGAAGGCCAGGGTGGTGGCCACCGTCTCGGCGCTGGTACCCGCGTGGGGAATGATCTCGGCGAGCGGCATCTTGTCCACCGGGCTGAAGTAGTGCAGCCCTACCACCCGCTCCGGATGCGTCGCCGCCGAGGCGATCTGGTGGATGGGCAGGGAGGAGGTGTTGGAGGCAAACACGGTGTGCTCGCTGCACTCGCGCTCCACGTCCTGCACCATCTGGTGCTTGAGGTTGATCTCCTCGAATACCGCTTCCACCACCATGTCCACCCGGTGGAAACCGGAATAGTCCAGGGTGCCGGTGAGCAGGCTCATCTGTTTCTCCAGCTCGCTGCGCAGCAGTTGGCGACGCTTGAGCTTCCTCGCGAGAAGGTCGTAGCTGTAACGCATGGCATTGCCGATGCCGGCGTTCGCCACATCCTTGATCCGCACCGGTACCCCCGCCTTGGTGGCGGTGACGAAGGCGATGCCGCCCCCCATCAGGCCGCCCCCCAGCACGGCGGCATGACCCACCTTGCGTGGCTCGGCCCCCTGATAGCTCACCTCTTTTTTCATCTCCGTGGTGGCGAAGAAGAGGGAGCGCAGGGCGGCGGATTCCGGCGTCATCACCAGCTCGCCGAAGTGGCGAGCCTCGGCCTGCAGGCCGGCCTGCATCCCCTCCTCCACGCCGATGCGCACCACCTCGATGATGCGCTCCGGCGCCGGGTAGTTGCCCCGGGTCTTGGCCTTGACCCCCTTGCGGGCCTGATCGAACAGCACCTTGCGACCAAATTTGTTGGTCTCCAGCACCTTGCCCTGCAGATCCCGTTTCAGGTGGTGGCGCGGCTTGCCCTTCTTGGCAAGCTTGATGGCGGCTTCCAGCAAAATGGACGGGGGCACCATGTCATCCACCAGCCCGAGCTTCCTGGCCTGTTTGGCCCGCACCTGCTTGCCGGTCAGCATCAGATCCAGTGCCTTGGCCACCCCGATGAGGCGCGGCAGGCGCTGGGTACCGCCGGAGCCCGGCAGCAGGCCGAGCT
The DNA here is from genome assembly GCF_027705505.1 of Aeromonas sp. QDB56. Classification (NCBI taxonomy): domain Bacteria; kingdom Pseudomonadati; phylum Pseudomonadota; class Gammaproteobacteria; order Aeromonadales; family Aeromonadaceae; genus Aeromonas; species Aeromonas sp. QDB56. The sequence continues at coordinate 18,005 of NZ_JAPDBZ010000035.1, read as the reverse complement.
GCACTTCCGGCAGGCCCAGCACGGTTTTACCGTGATCGGTCACCACCCGGCCATGACAGGCGAGCGCCAGCTCCAGCCCGCCGCCAAGGCAGGGGCCGTGAATGGCGGCGATCACCGGGATCCCCAGGGCTTCGATCTCGGCGAACACGTCCTGTCCGGCCCGGGACAGCGCTTCGGCATCCTGGGCGCTGGTGCAGGCCGCCAGCATGGCGATGTCGGCCCCGGCGACGAAGGAGTCCTTCTTGCCGGAGACGATCACCAGGCCGATCAGATCCCCGTTCCCCTTTACCTCGGCCAGCAGAGTGCGGATCTCGTCCGCAAAGGAGGCCTTCAGGGTGTTCATGGTCTCACCGGGCACATCCATGGTGAGGATGCCGATGCCGTCTTTGCGAATATCCAGAGAAAAAGTCTTGGCACTCATCATTCCACCTCCAGCACCATGGCCACACCCAGCCCACCCGCGGCACAGGCGGTGTTGAGCCCCAATCCCCCACCCCGGCGCCGCAGTTCATGCAGGGTCTGGGTGATCATGCGCGCCCCGGTGGCGGCAAAGGGGTGACCAAAGGCCAAAGAGCCGCCGAGCACGTTGAATTTGTCCATGTCCACCTCGCCGATGGCCTGATCCCGGCCCAGCCTGTCACGGGCAAATTCGGCGCTTGCAAACATCTTGAGGTTGGCGAGCGTCTGGGCAGCAAACGCTTCGTGCATGTCGATGAGGGTCAGATCCCCAAGGGTGATGCCGGCACGGTCCAGAGCCAGCGGCGTGGCATAGGAGGGGCCCATCAGCATGTCCTGCCATACGTCGATGGCGGAAAACGCGAAGCTGCGAATGTAGCCCAGCGGCTCCAGACCGAGCTCGCGGGCACGCCCTTCACGCATCATCAGCACGGCGGCGGCGCCGTCGGTGAGCGGAGTGGCGTTGGCGGCGGTCACCGAGCCGTGAGCCCGGTCAAACACCGGCTTGAGCTTGGCGTAGCTCGCCAGATCCGAGCCTTCGCGGATGTTGTTGTCCCGCTCCAGCGGCGACTTGTAGGGGGGCACGTGGGCGGTGAACACCTCGCCACTCAATTTACCCTGCGCCCAGGCTTCGGCCGCCAGGGTGTGGGAGCGGTGGGCCAGCGCATCTTGCGCCTCGCGGCTGATCTGGTGGGTCTTGGCCATCTGCTCGGCGGTCTGCCCCATGGAGAGACCGGTGGAGTACTCGGCCACGGCCGGGGGCACCGGCAGCAGGTCCTTCAGACGCAGGCGACGCAGGATGTTGAAACGCTGCTGAAGGTTGCGCGCCTTGTTGAGATCCACCAGGGCGCGGGCCAGAGACTTGCTGACCCCGATGGGCAGTACGGAAGAGGAGTCGGCACCGCCGGCGATGGCGATGTCCACCGTGCCGGCCATGATGGACTCGGTGACGTTGGCCACCGCCTGGAAACTGGTGGCGCAGGCGCGCGACACGCTATAGGCATCGGTGCTGACGCTCATGCCGGTGCCGAGCACGATCTCGCGAGCGATGTTCGGCGCTTCCGGCATCTGCACCACCTGGCCGAACACCAGTTGGTCGATGAGCATGGGATCGAGATCGGTGCGAGCGAGCATCTCGCTCACCGCCAGTTTGCCGAGATCCACCGCAGGCACGCCGTGAAAAGCGGTGGCCTGCTTGGCAAAGGGGGTGCGCAGACCCGCCACGACGGCTATCCGTTCGCCCTGGCGAGTCGTCAGTTTCAATGGCTGTTTCATCCTGGCTCCTTGGGTTGAAAAGGCAGAGGTCAGACCTCATTGCGCCACATCTTAACAATCCACTCACAACTTTCATACAGCTGATTGAAACTAAATTGTCCCCATCTTGCCACCCTCCCTCGCCCTTGCGGGCCAACTGGGGTATAAAAAGATCAACTTCCATAAAAACAACGGGTTTATCGCATGGCAGCGGCCGAGTTCAGAGCACTTGGAAACTATCTGGGCAGCCAGATCCTGGGACAGGGCCCCCTCATCGAGGGGCTGCTGATCGCCCTGTTATGTGAAGGACATGTGCTGATCGAGGGGGCCCCCGGTCTTGCCAAGACCCGGGCGGTCAAGGCGCTGGCCGGGGCCGTGGAGGGGCGCTTTGCCCGTATCCAGTTCACCCCGGATCTGCTGCCCGCCGATCTCACCGGCAGCGAGGTCTTCCACCCCCAGGATGCGAGCTTCGTGTTTCAACCCGGTCCTCTGTTCAACCATCTGGTGCTGGCGGACGAGATCAACCGAGCGCCGGCCAAGGTGCAGTCCGCCCTGCTGGAGGCCATGGCCGAGCACCAGATCACCGTGGGCAAGAAGAGCTGGCGCCTGCCCTCCCTCTTCATGGTTGCCGCCACCCAGAACCCCATCGAGCAGGAAGGGACCTATCCCCTGCCGGAGGCCCAGCTCGATCGCTTCTTGCTCAAGCTGCTGGTGGATTACCCCAGCCCCGCCATGGAGCTGGCCATCCTCCAGCTCAACGCCCGCGGCGACGCCCTGCCGACGCCGCCGGTCACCCTCAGCCAGTCCGACCTGCTGGAAGCCCGCACCGCCGTTCAAGGGGTACAGATGCAGGGGCGCCTCGAGCACTATCTGGTGCAGCTGGTGTGCGCCACCCGCCCCGGCAGCGGCCTGTGCCCCGAGCTAGACCCCCTGGTCGCGGTGGGGGCCAGTCCCAGAGCCAGCATCGGCCTCGCAAGAGCCGCACGGGCCCGCGCCTGGCTTGCGGGGCGCGACTTCGTGCTGCCCGAGGACATCCAGCAGCTGGCCCCCGCCGTGCTGCGCCACCGCCTCATCCCGAGCTACCAGGCCCTGGCGGACAACCTCGATAGCGAGGCGCTCATCACCCTGCTGCTGGATGCCGTTCCATGCCCCTGAGCCTTCGTCAGCCCATGGTCTCCTCGCCCCCGAGGCCCCGGCAGTCATGACCCGCGCCGCCGAGCCCCGGGATCACCCCGACATCGCCCTCACCCTCGACCGCCTGCTGGCGGTGCGGCTCTGGGCGCGGCAGGGCGAGCGGGCCCGCATTCACCAGGCGCGCCAGGGACGCGTCAGGCGCCAACCTGGCCTGAGCTTTCGCGAGCTGCGCCTCTATCAGGCCGGAGACGAGGTGCGCCACATCGACTGGCGGGTCACCGCCCGCCTCGGCCGCCCCCACACCCGCCTCTACGGGGAGGAGCAGGAGCAGGCCCACTGGCTGCTGCTGGATCTCTCCCCCACCATGTACTTCGGCTCCCGCGCCCAGCTCAAGGCCCGCCTCGGCTGCGAGCTCGCGGCCGCCCTGCTCTGGCAAGGGGAGAAGCAGGCCAACACCCTGATCTGTCACGGCATGGACACCCGTCCCCTGCACCAACGCGGCCCCCTCATCCCCTTGCTGGAGGCGCTCTGCCACCACTACGAGGCGGGGCTGGATCGCGCCCCCCAGCCCCAACTCCTGGCCCAGACCCTGGCGCGGCTCACCCTGCCCCATGGCGCCAGGCTGACCCTGATAAGCCACCACCAGGCGCCGGACAAGACGCTGTGCCAGCTGTTGCAGCGCCTTCGCCTGCGCCACGACATCCACTACTGGCAGATCCGGGACCCCCTGGAGGCGGCCCTGCCCGACCAGGGGCAACTGGCGGTGCAATCGGGCAGGCGCAGCGGCTGGCTCGATGGGGGGCAACCCCGCTTTCGCGCACGCTACCAGACAGCGGCCAGGGAGCAGGCGGCGGCCAGCCAGCAGCAACTGCTGCCCCTGGTGACACGCCTCTACCGCCTCGACAACGGCGCATCGCTGCAACGCCAGTGGCAGGAGGGTGGATGCCGTCTGTTCTGAACGCCGCCCCCGGGAGCGGGCCGACTTCCCCGCCGACCCCCTTGCAGGGGATCCAGGCCCAGCTTCGCGACATCCATCCGGGGCCGCCCCTCGAGACCGAGCTCGATCCCCGCCTGCCTGCCCTGGGGTGGCTGCTGATCGCGGCCATCGCCGCCTGGCTGATCTGGGCCACGGTGCTCACCCTGTGGCGCCAGCGCCGCTGGGCGCGCCAGATCGAGTGGCAGGCCGACGATCTCGTGCCCAGGCTGCACGAGACGCTGCGGGAGGCGGCCATGGCCCGCTGGCCCGAGGCGGCCTCCCTGCAGGGAGAGGCCTGGATCGCCTGGCTCGACGAGAAGGGCGGCGGCGATTTTGGCCAGTTTGCCTCCCAGTGGCCCCGCTGGCTCTATGGCTCACAGAAGCCGGACGAGGGACAGCGGGCAAGGCTGCGCCGCGCCTACCTCCGCTGGGGGCGCCGCTGCGTCAGCAGGCCGGGGCTACCGTCACTGAGACGGGACGCAGGACGCGCCCGGAGAGTCCCATGATCCTCGCCTGGCCCTGGTTCGCCCTCGCCCTGGTCCTGCCGCTGCTGGTGCGCTTCGGCCTGCCGCCCCTGGCAGGGGGCGGTCGCGCCAGGCTCTCCCACATCGGTTTTCCTCTGCTCCAGCCCCAGGCGGGGCAGCCGTTCTGGCGCATGGCGCTCTGCTGGTGCGCCCTGGTGCTGGCCCTGTGCCGCCCCCAGTGGCAGGAGGCCCCCGTCATCCACTACCAGAGCAGCCGGGATCTCATCCTGGCGGTGGATCTCTCCGACAGCATGCGCACCCAGGACATGCTGGACGAGGGGGAACAGAAAGACAGGCTGGCCGCGGTGCGCCAGCAGATCGACGGGCTCATCGCCGCGCGCCCCGGCGATCGCATCGCCCTCATCGTCTTCGCCGATCACGCCTATCTGCTCTCCCCCCTGACCCAGGAGACCGGGGCCCTGCTCGCCCTCACCCGCGAGCTCGACTTCGATCTGGCAGGGCGCACCACGGCCCTCGGCGAAGCCCTGCTGCTGGCCCGCCAGCACGCCGACCCCACCCGCCCCACCGCCCTGCTGCTGGTGACGGACGGGCGCAACACCTCGGGCAACGCGGATCCCCTGACCGAGGCCAGACTGGCCGCGGCCGCCGGCATCCGCCTCTATACCCTGGGGGTGGGCGCCGATCCCGACACCTTTGCCGCTCCCGCAGGGGACGCCGATCCCAGCGCCGAGCTGGATGAAGCCCTGCTGCAGCAGCTGGCCCGGCTGGGGCAGGGCCGCTATTTTCGCGCCCGCAACCAGGGGGAGCTGACCGCCATCAACCAGGCCCTCGACGCCCTGGAGCCCGCCGCTCGTCCCCAGACCCTCTATCGACCCCGCCAGGAGCTCTACCCCTGGCCACTGGCCCTGGCCTGGCTGCTGCTGGCTTGGCCCGCCCGCTGGCCGGGGCGTCTGCGTCCGACACGGGAGCGGCCCCATGGGTGATCATTCCCCCCGGAGGGCCCCCTGATGGAATTCACCCTGCTGCGCCCGCTCTGGCTGCTGGCCCTGCTCCCCTGGCTCTGGCAGGGGTGGCGGCGCCGTCGCTCGCCCGAGCTGCTCTCCCCCGCCATGCAGGCCTATCTGCTGCCGGCCCGGCGCCGGGCCATTCCCTGGCTCTGGCTCGCCAGTCTGCCGGTGATCCTGGCGCTCTCGGGCCCCGCCCTGCGCCAGCAGAGCCTCGCCATCCAGAGCCCGGCCCTGGATCTCTGGCTGCTGGATCTCTCCGACTCCATGCAGGCGCAGGATCTGGCGCCGGACCGGGCAACCCGGGTGAGGCTGGGATTGCAGGAGATGCTGGCCGACATAGCGCGGCAGGACGCGGCCCATCCCATCGCCCTCATTCTATTTGCCGGGGATGCCTACCTCGCCATGCCGCCGACCCGGGATCATCAGGCCGTCGCCCTGCTGCTGCCGGACCTGCGCCCGGCCATCATGCCCATTCAGGGCAGCGCCCCCGAGCGGGCCGTGGCCCTGGCCCTCGCACAGATCCCCCCAGGCCAGTCCGCCCGCCTGCTCCTCGTCACCGACGGCCTGTCGCAGACGCAGCGCGAACGCATCGCCGCTCTCTGGCCCTGTCTGGACGACCTCTTCTGCCCCCAGGGAACCTCCCCCCGCCTCGACATTCTGCTGGCCAGCGGCGGCCAGGAGACACAGCTGCCCGCCGCCGAGCACAGACAGCTCGGAAGCCCCACCCTGCCGGCCCCCGACGCGGCGGCCATGGCGCGGCTCGCGGCCAGCACTGGGGGGACGCTGCAGTGGCTGCAGACAGGCCTGCCCCGCTTCGCCCCCCTGCCCATGAGCCAGACCCTCACCCAGGTGCAGTCCCGGGATCTCGGCCCCTGGCTGCTGATCCCCCTGCTGCCCCTGGCGCTGCTGGCGCGCATCGGCGCCCACTGGCTGATCGTGCTCATGGCCATCGGCCTCTGCCCGCCTCCCCTGCAGGCGGCTGGCTCCTGGCAGGACCAGCAGGGCTGGCGCACCTTCCAGCAGGGCCGCTATCAGGAAGCGGCCAGGACCTTCCAGGATCCCGTCTGGCAAGGCAATGCCTGGTACAGGGCCGGCGACCATGCCAGGGCCGTGGCCGCCTATGGCCGCGCCGACAGCGCCACCGCCCATTACAACCGCGGCAATGCCCTGGTCTGGCTCGGGGATCTCGCGGCCGCCGAGCAGGCCTATCTGGCCGCCCTCAAGCGGGAGCCCGGCCATCAGGATGCCCTGCACAACCTGGCCCTGCTGCGGGCCGGCGCACCCCAGGCAGCCCCCCAGACACAGCCCGCCGATCCCGGCGAGCGTCCCGACCCTTCGCACGCATCGGATACCCCCCGCCCTCCTGCCCCCCCCGTGCTGCTGCTGGAGCAGCGCCTGCGCAAGGAGGCACAGCGCCGCCCCCTTCTCAAGGTGGAGGAGCCCTGGTGATCCCCTGCGTTCGCTCATGCCTCTCATCTGTCCACGCCTGGACCGGCTGGCTGCTGGTTGTCCTCCTGCTGGCCTTGCCAGCACAGGCCGCGCCCCCTCGCGTCGAGCTGCTGCCGGGGGCAAAGGAGAGCGACTGGCTGCTCATCGTCGAAGCCGACGGGGAGCGGCGCGATGACGAGCTCGACCTGCGCCCCCTGCTGCGCCAGTTTGCGGTGGGCCGGGTCAGCATCAGCCGCGTCCATACCCAGACCCGCCGCCTGACCCGCTGGCAGATCCCCCTGCACCTGCTGGACACCAGCCCGCGCCTCGTGCCCCCCCTGCCCCTCGGAACCGAATTCACCCCGCAGCGCCCCCTGACGGCACGCCGGGCAGCCGGCACCCTGGTGCCCCTCCCCGCGCAGCTCGTCTCCCCCGTCGAGCTGCAGGCCCAGGTGCTGCACCAGGGCCCCCTCTACCCGGGCCAGCCCTTCATCTATCAGTTGAGCCTGTGGCTGCCGGCCAACCTGGAGGCCCCCCATCTCGGTGAGCCCGCCGCCCCCGCCTTCACCATCCGCCGCCTCGGCGACGATCGCTGGGAGTCCCCCGCGAGCCCCGGCATGCCCGGGCGCCTGACCCGCAAGTGGCTGCTGCAGGCCAGGGAGCCCGGACAGCACGCCATCGAATCCCCCCGCCTGGAGGGACGACTGCCGGACGCCGCCGCGCCGACGGGGACGGAGGAGCGGCTGTCCGCCAGGGCGACCACCCTCTTCGTCAAGGTGGACAAGGCCCCCCTGGAGCCGGTGGCAAGCAGCCTGGTACTGCGCCAGCGGCTCAGTCCGCCCCGGGCCCGGGTCGGCGAGCCCGTGATCCGCACCCTCACCCTGGTGATGGAGGGAGGGGACGGCAGCCGCCTGTCCCCGCTCCCGGCACCGCCCCTGCCCGCCGACCTCTCCATGCAGCCGGACGGCGAGCAGCAGCAGGAGCGCTTCGTGGCCGAAGGGGTGCTGCGCTTCGAGCGCCAGTGGCGCCAGGCCCTGACCGCAGGGGCGGCGGGTTCCTATGCGTTGCCGGCGCAGACCCTGCGCTGGTTCAACACCCGGAGCGGACGCATCGAGGAGGCCCAACTGCCCGCACAGATCCTGGTGTTCGAGGCCGGCGCAGGCGAGGCCGCCGCCCCGCCACCGGGTACGCAGAGCCTCTACTGGGTGGTGATGGCGATCTTGCTGCGCGCCTGGTGGCGGCGCTGGCCACGCTGGCTCGCCTTCTATCGCCTGCAGCGCGCCCTCGCCGCCCGCGCGCCGGACGCGGCCAGACGGGCCCTGCTGGCCTGGGCGGCGCTGCGCTGGGGTACCCCCTGCCTGCACCTGGCCAGCCTGCCCTGTCACCGGGACCCCGTCATGGCCCCCCTGCTTGACGGGCTGGATCGGGCCTGTTTCGGCCCGCCTCAGGCCGTCGGCGACACGCTGCACTGGCAGGCGCTGGCCCGGGAGCTGTGCACCCGGGAGACCTTTGCGATAGCCTATGCTCTTGGCAAGCTGGCCTGGCGACGTTCCTGACGCCTGCCGGGAGCCACTCATGCAAAAGGACATCCCTTCATGGCGTTAGGTTTTTTTAGAAAAAAGAAGGCGGGAACGGGAAAGGATCCCTCGGCCAACCCGGTCTATCAGGAGATGGCAGACAGACAAACCAAATACGAGGCCCTGGTGCACGCCCTGCACGGGGACATCTACCGCTACACCTACTGGCTGTGCCGGGATCCGCAAATCGCCGAGGATCTGGTGCAGGAGACTTTCCTGCGCGCCTGGAAGGCGATAGATACCCTGCTGGACGACAAGGCTGCCAAGGCGTGGCTCATCACCATATTGCGGCGGGAGAATGCCCGCCGCTTTGAGCGAAAGCAGTTCGATCTCGTCGATCTCGACGAGCACCCCCTGCGGGATCAGGGTGTCCTGCCAAGCGAGCAGGAGATGGAGCACGAATGGCTCAGGCGCCACATCGCCCGCCTGCCTGCCGAGTATCAGGAGCCGCTGCTGCTGCAGGTACTGGGGGGATTCAGCGGGGAGGAGATCGCCGAGCAACTCGGCCTGAACAAGAACACCGTCATGACAAGGCTGTTTCGCGCTCGCAACCAGATAAAAGAGGCCATGGAGTCTGCGAAACAACAGAGAGGACACACCAATGGATGAGCTTGAATTTCGCCGCCGGGCCATCACTCACCCCTCGGACAGGGATCCCGCCTTCTTGAAAGCCGCCGAGGCGTCACCGGCCAATCGCAAGCATCTGGACGAGATGCAGCAGCTCGAGCGCCAGGTGCGCAGCACTCTGGAAGTGGACGTACCGGCCGGTCTTGCGGAGCGGATCCTGCTCAGGCAGGCGATGGCAGCCGAAGAGGAGCAGGTGGTCCCGCTGCCCGTCACTCCTGCACGCACGCAATGGCGCGCTCTGGCCATCGCAGCCTCGGTCGCCTTCCTGCTCGGCATGAGCACCCGCTGGATCAGCTGGCCTGTGGCACCGGACACCCTGTCGCTGGCTCAGGTCGCCATGTCCCACGTTTATGGGGAAGAGCCCTTCATTCATGCGGTGGATGAGCGGGTCAGCCTGCACACCATCAACGCAAAAATGGAGAAATATGGTGCCACCCTGAGCGAGATGCCGGGCATGAAGGTAACCTATGTCAACCACTGCGCCTTCTACCAGGGACCGGCCCTGCACATGGTGCTCCAGGGCAAGATGGGACCGGTCACCCTGTTCCTCGTCCCCAAGCATCTGCCACTGACGATCCAGTCCGATTTTGCAGACGGGACCCTCAAGGGGGAGATACTGCCGCTCAAGGGGGCCAACATGGTGCTCATCGGAGACATGCAGGAGCCCCTCGCCCCGGTTGCCCGCCAGCTTGAGTCACGCCTGCACTGGTCCATTTAACAGACCTTGACCCAGGCTGACTCGTCCTCCGCCTCAGCCACATCACAGGCAGACATCCTCATTGTCTGCCTGTTCATCCCCACATCCCCGCATGTTCCCGCCCATTGCCCGCGCGAAGTCACATTTTTACTATTTATTTTAAATGACGCAAACGGCACCATTTGTGCTTTATTTATCCAACAATAGATAAATTAGCCTAATAAAACGGCAAGTTAAAACAAATGATTAACACAATGGAAACTTTTATGTATTCTGCTGTCACTGGTCTGATTTCTTACCTCCTACCAGATCCATAGAATCACGCCAGCAATGAATGGGAAGAAGCTGACATAACAACAGATCATGTCGTCAATAGCCGCCAAAGAGCCGCGATGTCGACAGAAAATCTGCTACAAAGAGAGAACACTATGACGACTGCCTTTTTCAAGAAAAGCCTGATCGCTGCGGCCGTGACCCTGGCCAGCACCCAGACCTTCGCCGCCGCGTTCCAGCTGAACGAGCACTCGGCCTCCGGTCTGGGCCGTGCCTATGCCGGTGAAGCCGCCATCGCCGACAATGCAGCCGTGCTGTCCCGCAACCCGGCAGCCATGACCACCTTCGACAAGATGGCTCTGTCTTTCTCCGGCACCTATATCAAGCCCGATGTGGATGTGGAGGGGAAAATTGCAGGTGCTATTCCGGCTAGCGAGAGCGACATCGCCCCCGATGCCTTCGTGCCGGCCAGCTACTTCATCCAGCCCCTGAACGATCAGTGGGCCTGGGGGATCGGCCTCTTCTCCAACTACGGCCTCTCCACCGAATATTCCAAGACCTTCGCGGCCGGTGCTGGTGCCGGTGACACCGAGCTGCTGACCTTCAACATCAACCCCAACATCGCCTATCGCATCAACTCCAGCTTCAGCGTCGGTGCCGGCATCAATGCCGTCTACTCCGCCGCCGAGCTGAACCGTTATGCCGGTGCGCTCTCCGCTGCCATTCCGGGTGCCAACTCCGATACCCGTCTGGCTCACCTGAAGGGCGACACCTGGGGCTTTGGCTGGAACGTCGGTACCCTGTACGAGATCAACGAAAACAACCGCCTCGCCCTGACCTACCGCTCCCAGGTCGACTTGAGCTTTGACGGCGACTTCCAGGGCGCCACCTCCCTCAACCGGGTCGTCGACAGCAACCTGAAGCTGGATCTGCCAGCCCAGGCCGAATTCGCCGGCTATCACCGTCTGAACCAGCAGTTTGCCGTGCACTACTCCGTCAACTGGACCGACTGGAGCGCCTTTCAGGAGCTGAAAGCAACAAGTTCAGGATGTAATATGCCTGGCCAACCAGGTGTATGCCTCAATAAACCGGAAAAGTTCAAGGACTCCACCCGTTACTCTCTGGGCGGTACCTGGTACGTCAACCCGTCCTGGGAAGCCCGTATCGGCTTTGCCTACGACAACACCCCGATCGAGCCGGAATACCGCAGCCTGAGCATTCCTGACTCCGACCGTATCTGGTACAGCGCCGGTGCCACCTACCACATCAATCCGGACATGAGCCTCGACTTCGGCATGGCCTATCTGGACGGCAAGGAAGTAGACGTGAACGAAGGCCTGCGCAACCACAGCGATGCGCTGCGCTGGAAGGGCACCTCTCACGGCAACGCCCTGCTGGCTTCCGCCCAGTTCAACATGAAATTCTGATTTTCACGTCATCATCGAGAGCGCCCCAGGGCGCTCTTTTTTTATCCAATTTCGCCAATTGAGCGCACAGCTGTAGTAAACAACTGTACTCTTTTCTTTTTTTATCAAGCTGTTATGGGTATTTCTTTCAGCATTTAATCCCGTTTTGCCGCACGTTCCCCTCTCCCCGTTGCCTTGCTGGTCATACCATATAAAATCCCGGCCCCAACCGAATAACAGAATGAACACCCAGTTCATCCCGAGGAAAGTCCATGCATCCGACGTTCAAACCCTCCCTCATAGCCCTCTTGCTGCTGTCGAGCCAGGTGCAGGCTGCCGGCTTCCAGCTCGCGGAGCAATCCGCCACCGGCATGGGGCGTGCCTTCGCGGGTGAAGCCGCCATCGCCGACAATGCCAGCGTGCTCTCCCGCAACGCCGCCGCCATGACCCGATTCGATACCCTGGCCTTCTCCGGCGGCGTCATCCACGTGCACCCCGACGTCAACATAGAGGGCACCACCCGGGTGCCTACCCCCCAGGGGCCGGTCAGTCTGGATGCCGGAGCCCACGACATTGCGGGTGACGCCTGGGTACCCAACGCCTATCTCATCGTGCCCCTCAACGAACAATGGCGCCTCGGACTTGCCGCCACCTCCTATTACGGACTCGGGGTCAAGATGCCGGACAACTACAACGCCGGTCACTTCGGCAACGTCTCCGACATCAAGACCATGGATCTGGGGGCCTCCCTGGCCTATCGCATCAACCGCATCTGGTCCGTCGGGGCCGGTCTCTCCGCCATTCAGGGGGAAGGGGAAGTGGGCGGCACTTTCCCCTCCAACAACCAGATAGCCAAGCACCTGAAAGGGGATGGCTGGGCCATGGGCTGGAACCTGGGCACCCTGCTTGAGTTGTCGCAAGCAACCCGCATCGGTCTCTCCTATCGCCACGACGTGACCCTGACCCTCTCTGGTGACGCCATCGGCATCGATCAGAAGGGCCAGCCCTTCACCGATACCGGCAGCTTGGATCTGCCTCTGCCCGCCACCGCCGAGCTGGCCCTGTTCCATCAACTCACCCCGGCCCTGGCGCTGCATTCGAGCATCAACTGGACCAACTGGAGCAAGTTCGTGCAGCTCGAATCCGAGCTCGACCACCACGGCACCATGCACATCAAAGAGGAGCACTGGGAAGACAGCTGGCGCTATGCGCTGGGGATGACCTACCAGCTGGCCCCCCAGTGGCAACTGCGCTCCGGTATCGCCTACGACCGCAGCCCGGTCCCGGCGGATCGCCGCACCATCTCCATCCCCGACTCGGATCGGGTCTGGTACAGCGCTGGCGTGGGCTACCAGATTGACCGTCACCTCTCGCTGGATCTGGGGCTGACCCTGATCGACGGCAAGAAGGTGGACGTGAGCGAAACCATGCAGCTCAGGCCCGGCATCCCCCAGACCACCTCCACTTTCAATGGCACCTCGGAAGGGGATGCCTGGCTCGCCGGCCTGCAGCTCAACTACCTGTTCTGACACCCCGGGTTTCCTGACAAATAGTATGCCAGTTGTTGACCTTCCCGACCGGTCGGCACTGGCATAGTGATCCGCTTCACCATAGAATCAAGCCTGTAACCATGGTGGAGAGACGCATGTATTCCTATGTAGCAAGGCAGCCCATTCTGGATCGGGAGTTGAACACCCAAGCCTATGAGCTGCTGTTTCGCGACAGCCTGGACAATGTATTTCCCTCCGTCTCCGCACAGCAGGCCACTTCCAGGCTGGTTGCCGAGCAGTTCTTGCAGCAGAACATCGACCATCTCATCGGAGATCACCCCTGCTACATCAATTTCCCCCACTCCCTGTTGCTGGATGGATTGGCCGAATGCCTCCCCCGTGACAAGGTGGTGATCGAGATCCTGGAGGATGCCGAGCCCGACGATGCGCTGCTGGAAAAAGTGATCCAGCTCTATGGGCTGGGCTATCGGTTGGCGCTGGATGACTTCACCATGGTCTCAGACTGGGACAGGTTCCTCCCCTACATCCATATCATCAAGTTCGACCTGCGCAGCACGCCGCAACCCTGCATAGAGCACTTCATGGCGAATCATCGCCACCTGCCCCTCACCTATCTGGCCGAGAAAGTCGAGGATCAGGCCGAGTTCGAGCGGATGAAGCAGCTCGGCGTCACCCTGTTCCAGGGATTTTTCTTCAGCCGCCCCCAGATGGTGCAACAGCCCACCATACCGCCGGCCCAGCTGGTGGTGATGCAGCTGCTCGAGGTGGTCAATCAGACCGAACCGGATCTGGACAAGATTGAGAAACTGCTCAACCAGGATCTCACCCTCTCCCTCAAGCTGCTGCGCTACATCAACCACCTCAAGCGTTTCCCCCAGCCCATCGCCTCGTTTCGCCAGGCCGCAAGTTCCCTGGGGCACGCCCAGCTCAAGCGCTTCGTCGCCCTGATCGCCGCCACCAGTGCGGGAAGTGAAAAGAGCGCCGAACTCCACCAGATGTCCCTCATCAGAGCCCGGTTCTGCGAACTGCTGGCCCAGACCCATGCGCCCGCAGAGCAGGCACAGCAAGCCTTTGTCACCGGCCTCTTCTCCCTGCTGGACGTGCTCATGGGTGAACCGCTGGATCAGCTGCTCGGCTCCATTCCCCTGACCGACGACATTCGTGCCGCCCTGCTCACCCGCAAGGGCAAGCTCGGGTTCTACCTGGCGTTCTGTGAAGATTTCGAGAAAGCCGACTGGCAGCGGGTCGCCGCCAACACCGTCCGGCTCGGCCTCAACGAAGAGAAGGTCAGCCACCTCTATCTGAGCGCCACCGCCTGGGTCAACCAGCAGCTTCAGGCCATGGAAGAGCAACCGGTCCACTCCCGCCAGACATGACAACGTCCCTCTTGAAGGGACGTTGTCATTTCATCAACCCGCAGCAATCTCACCCACGCATTCAGCCTGCCTCGATGGCGATGGCCGTTGCCTCCCCTCCCCCGATGCACAGGCTCGCCACCCCTCGTCTGAGCCCGCGGGCACGCAGGGCATGGATCAGGGTCACCAGGATGCGGGCGCCACTGGCGCCAAGAGGGTGCCCCAGCGCACAGGCCCCGCCGTTCACGTTCAACTTGTGATGGGGAATGCCGCACCCGGCCATGGCCAGCATGCTCACCATGGCGAATGCCTCGTTCACCTCGAACAGGTCCACCTCCTCCACCGACCAGCCCACCCGGGCCAGCAACTTGTCGATGGCGCCGACGGGGGCACTGGTAAACTCCGCCGGCAAGGCGGCGTGACTCTGGTAACCCACTACCCTGGCCAGCACCGGCAATCCGAGCCGGGCAGCGGTCTCGCCCCGCATCAGCACCAGGGCTGCAGCTCCGTCCGAGATGGAGCTGGCATTGGCCGCCGTGATGGTGCCGTGCTTGGTGAAGGCCGGCTTGAGGCCGGGGATCTTGTCGGGCCTGGCCTTTCCCGGTTGCTCATCCTCGGCCAGCAGCAGGGTGTGGTCAGCGGTCATGACGGGAGCCAGTTCCGCGGCAAATGCACCGCTGCGCTGCGCCGTCAGCGCCCGCTCCAGGGAGGCGATGGCAAAGGTATCCATGTCGGCCCGGGTCAGTCCGCTGCGATCGGCACTCAACTGGGCGTAATGACCCATCAGATGGCCTTCGTAGGCATCTTGCAAGCCGTCCAGGAACATGTGATCGAGCACGCTCTGATGCCCCATGCGAAAACCGCTGCGCGCCTTGTCCAGCAGATAGGGGGCGCGGCTCATGCTCTCCATGCCCCCCGCCACCACGACCTCGGCCTCCCCCAGGCGCAGGCTGTCCGCGGCCAGCATCACCGCCTTCATGCCGGAGCCGCACACCTTGTTGATGGTGGTACAGGGCACGCTGTCCGGCAGCCCCCCCTTGAGCGCCGCCTGACGGGCTGGCGCCTGGCCGACCCCTGCGCTCAGCACGTTGCCCATATAGACCTCATTGACCTGCTCCCCCGTCATCCCGGCCTGCGCCAGCGCGGCGCGGATGGCGCAGGCGCCAAGCTCGGGGGCACTGAGCCCGCTCAAGGCCCCCTGGAAGGCCCCCATGGGGGTACGTTTGGCCGCCACAATCACGATATCCATCGATAGCACTCTCCTTGTTACGTCGGGATAACATATGCCGCGGCCGCGACAGGAACAAGACTTGCGGGGAAGTTGACGTTTGGGTAAGGTGCCAGCCTGCATTGACAACCAGATGGCAGCCAAGACAGCCCCATGACCAAATCCAGGGACGACACCCGCACCTTCAGCATCAGCGAACTGGCTCGCGAGTTCGATGTGACCACCCGCAGCATCCGCTTCTACGAGGATCAGGGCCTGCTCAACCCGACCCGCCAGGGACAGCACAGGATCTACAGCCGTCAGGACAGGGTGCGGCTCAAGCTGACCCTGCGTGGCAAGCGTCTGGGCTTCAGCCTCGCAGAGATCCGGGAGCTGTTCGATCTCTACGATGCGGACAAGAGCAGCCGCTCCCAGTTGCAGACCATGCTGGGGCTGGTGGCCGACAAGCGGGAAACCCTGCAGCAGCAGCTGGAAGATATCCAGATGGTCCTGTTGGAGCTGGAGGCGGCCGAACAGCGCTGCCGCCAGGCCCTGGCACACCTCTCTCCCTGAGTTACGCAGACGGGTGAGGCGAGCGGTGAACACCGCCAGCAAATAGACACAAATGAAAGAGGGAGGCTTAAAGCCTCCCTCTTGTCATGCATGGTGGACGACCGATATCAGGCCTCCTTGCTCCAGCGGTTCGGATCGTAATCCGGGCTGTAGCGATCGACGATGATGGCACAGGCCGCATCGCCGGTGATGTTGAGCGCGGTGCGGATCATGTCGAACAGACGATCCAGCGCGAACAGCAGCGGCAGACCCTCGATGGGAATCCCGGCCGCCAGCAGCACGGCAACCACCAGGAAGCTCGGGCCCGGTACACCGGCCTGACCGATGGCACCCAGGGTGGAGGTGACGATGATCGCCGCCCAGGCACCCATGGAAAGATCGATGTTATAGACCTGGGCGAAGAAGATGGCGACCAGGCCGTAATAGATGGCATTGCCGCTCATGTTGATGGTGGCGCCCAGCGGCAGCACGAAGGAAGCGGTGGCGTTGGTCACCTTCAGATCGCGCTCGCAGGTCTCCATGTTGACCGGCAGGGTCGCCATGGAAGAGGCGGTGGAGAAGGCCACGATCTGCGGTTTCTTCATCGCGGAGAAGTACTTGCGTACCGGCGTGTTGGAGAAGAACGCGATCAGCAGCGGATAGACCACGAAGCCGAAGATGAGGATGGCGGCGACATAGACGACGAACAGCTTGAGCACCAGGGTCAGCACGTCGAAGCCGTAGGTGCCGATGGCGTCGGCCATCAGGCCGAAGACGCCGATGGGGGCGATCAGCATCACCTTGTTGATCATCCAGACGAAGGCGTCCACCAGGGTGTTGAGCCCGTCCACCAGCGGCTTGGAGCGCTCGCGGGGCTGCTTGGCCAGGGCGATGCCGAGGAACATGCAGAACACCAGGATCTGCAGAATGTTGGCCTCGTTCAAGGCGCTGAACACGTTGGTCGGGATCATGCCAAGCAGGGTGGCCACCGCATCGGGCAGTGCACCCTTGTCGGCGTAGTCGCCGGAGAACATGGCGGCGGTGGCGCCAAAGTCAACACCCACACCGGGTTTGAACACCTGACCCATCACCAACGCCAGGAACACCGCCAGTGCGGAGGTGCCGAGGAAGAAGGCGAGCGTGGTGACGCCAATCTTGCCAGCAGCGGGGCTGGCCCCCAGGTTGGCGGCCCCGGACAGGATGGCCACCGCTACCAGCGGGATCACCAGCATCTTGATCAGCTGGATAAACAGGGTGCCGAGCGGCGCAAACACCGTGGCTTGCTCTCCCATGAGCGCCCCGACCAGCGCGCCCAGCACCATGGCCACCACTACCTGGAAGCCGATGTTTTTGATTAATCCTTTTGTTAACACAGAATGTTCCTTTATTTAGCAATTACTCACACTTTTACAGCGTAAATGACCACCCAGAGCGTCAAATCCTCTCCATTGCTCTGGCGGTGCGCTTTATCTCATATTTGCGTCCCGTTTTACATCAGAATCCGTTAACGAAATGCATTGATAACTTTATGAGAAAGTAAAGCCTCAAAAAAGACACGGCTGTTTTTGCTCCTTTTACCATGACAACATCCAAAACAGTGTGCTACGTTGGCTCTGCAAACGTGCATACAGGGAAGAAAAGATGCTGAAAGTTAACGAGTATTTTGACGGAAATGTTAAATCCATCGGTTTCGAGCAAAAAGGCGAGAAAGCTACCGTTGGTGTGATGGAAGCGGGCGAGTACCTGTTCAATACCGCCGCCCCGGAGCGCATGACGGTGATCAAGGGCGCCCTCACCATCCAGCTGGCCGACGAAGATGAGTGGCACACCTACCAGCAGGGGGAATCCTTCGACGTGGCCGGTCACTCCTCCTTCAAGCTGGAAGTGAAGATCGCCTCCGCCTATCTGTGCGAGTTCCTCGACTGATGTATCACGGGCGCCATGGGATGCCGAGCGGCTCCCCCATGGCGCGCCTCTCCCACGCCCATCTTAAATGCGAAAGGGGACTCCCTCCGACGTAGGTGGGAGGGGAATTTCGCCGGGGCGTCAGCCCCGCTGGT
>NZ_JAPDBZ010000034.1:0-32377 GCF_027705505.1 Aeromonas sp. QDB56 | reverse complement strand
TCATGACGGGCCAGCCTTATCCTGACGTATTCAACCTGACCTCGGCTTAGTCAAGCCGGGGCCGGTGAACGGTTACCTTGAAACCGAGCTTCAAGTCTTCTTCGATACGCATTGCGAATTCCTTATTGAGCCTTGTGTGAGAGGTCACTTTGCAGTGGCAACTTTTCGGCAGGCGCAAAAAAACCGGTGGTTTTCAGGCCCTCCGGTTTACAGCAGTGTAGGCAAAAATCCCGTCAGAACAAGACTGATAATTCACGCACCGCTGTGGTAGCCTTTGGCGTCACAACCTGAGGATGGCCGCCAGCGTCATCCAGCACCCTGTTCTCCCCTCGTTTTCCTGCTGCATTCCCCACTCACGCGCCGTGCCCGGCATGGATTGTCGCCTGTTGGCACCGCGTCCAGAGCCCGCTCCCCTGCACGCCAGAATCCGGTTGACCCGGCAGTTGGCTGTGATACATCTGGGCGCAAGACTGACAAGGCGAGAGAGCAAGATGGGCAAGAGAATGGTGGTGGCGGCCATGATGTGGGCGCTGTGCGGCAGCGCGATGGCGGCCCAGACCAGCTACGGCTGGATCGAGAAGGGGGTGCTGATGCCCTACGGGGTGGCGGTCAAGATGAAGCTCGATACCGGTGCCCTCACTTCGTCGCTGGATGCCCGCGACCTGAAGCATTTCAAGAAGGATGGCAAGCCCTGGGTGCGCTTCAACCTGGTGCTGACCGATGCCAATACCGACAAGGTGGTGCGCCGGAGCGTGGAGCGACCGGTGGAGCGCAGCGTGACGGTACGCGGGGCGGGCGGCATGGAGGAGCGCCCGACGGTGACCATGTCCGTCTGTGTCGGGGACCAGGTCTACAAGGAGTGGTTCACCCTGCGGGATCGCAGCAAGATGATCTACCCGGTGCTGCTGGGGCGCCGTCTGCTGGCGGAGCTGGGACCGGTGGATTCGAGCCGGACCTTCACGGTAGAGCCCACCTGCGACTAGGGTGGTGCAGCCATGAAAAACGGGGGCCTGGCCCCCGTTTTTCATGGCGTGCGCAAAGGCTGACCCCTCATGCCTGGCGCGAGGCGGGCAGCAGCACGCTCACTTCGAGCCCCCCTTCAGGCCGATTGTGAATGTCGAGATCCGCTCCGTGAAGCTGGGCGATGCGCGAGACGATGGCCATGCCAAGGCCCACGCCATCCCCCTGCTGGGGATTGACCCGGAAGAAGCGCTCGCACAACCGGGAGAGGGCGGCGGTGGGGATGCCGGGGCCGTTGTCCCGCACATCCACCCGGATCCGGTTGCCCACCTGGCTCACCACCACGGCGACCTCGCCGCCCACCTGGGTGTAGCGCAGCGCATTGTCGATGAGGTTGCCGAACATCAGCTCCAGCAACATCGCCTGTCCCATTACCTGCACCTGTTCGGCGCCCTCCAGGGACAGCTGCTGATCCTTTTTCAGGGCGATGGGGGCCAGGGTCGCCAGGGTGCCCTGCAACAAGGGGAACAAGGGAAGGGCGGTGAGGGCCGGGCTCTGCTGGTTGTCGATGCGGGCCTGGGTCAGCAACTGGCGGATCAGCCGATCGCTGCGATCGAGGGCCAAGAGCATCTTGCGCAGGGCCTGCTCCCGGCTCTGATCATCCTCGGCCGTCATGGCGTTCTCGCTGTGGATGCGCAGCACCGCGAGGGGCGTGCGCAGCTCGTGGGCGGCCTCGTTGGTGAACTGTTTCTCCCGATCCAGGGTGTCAGCGAGGGCGTGCATCAGCCGGTTGATCTCCCCCACCAGCGGCGTCAGTTCCTCGGCCTTGATGGCGAGATTGAGGGGGCTCAGGTTGGCGGGATGACGCTCGCCGATGGCTTGCGCCAGCTGGTGCAGCGGTGACAGTCCCCGGGTGATCAGCCACCACAGCAGACCGAGCAGGAAGGGCAGGGTGATGAAGAGGGGCAGCATGGTGAGGGTGGCCATCTTGCTGGCCAGCTCGCTGCGTTCGTCATCCCGCTCCGCCACGATGAGCCAGGTCTGTTCACCTTCGTTGTAGAGGGTAAAGGTGCGCCACTCGTGATGATCCTTGGTCTCGCTGTTGAAGCCCCGCTCCAGGGTGGTCAACGGTTGGGCCGGGGCATTGGGCGAGCGCAGCAGCACGGCGCCCTGCTCGCTCAGCAACTGGAAGTAGAGGTTGTGCTCGAATTCATGGCCATAGGGGGTGAACTCGTTGTCCTGGCCGAACTGGAAGAAGCCGCCCTTCTCGATGTGGGGCGTCTCGGGGACGGCCTGCACCCACTCCTGGTACACGGTGCCGTTGCGCGGCAGCTCGCCGCTCTGCTTGAGATAGCGGCTGAGCAACTGGTTGGTGATGCGGGCGGACTGGGCGAGACGGGCATCAAACAGCTCTTCCATCTCGTGGTTGGCCTGCAGGTAGCCGATAAGGCCGCTGATGGCGAGGCTGAGGCTGACCAGGGCCAGGATGCCGGAGAGCAGAAAACGGCGGATGGAACGGACACGGCTCATGGGGCGGAGGCTCCTCTTGCGCCCTGGACGTCGAGCTGGGGCACGATGTAACCGACGCCGCGAATGTTGCGGATGAGCTCGGGGAAGAATTTCTTGCGCAGGTGGTGAATGTGCACCTCCACCGCGTTGCTCTCTGCCCCCTCGTCCCAGCCGTAGAGGCTCTGTTGCAGTTGATCCCGGCTCAATACCCGGCCGCTCTGGGTGATGAGCTCCTGCAACAGCTTGTACTCGTGGGGGGTGAGCTTGACCGGCTCGCCCCGATAGGTGACCTGCTGTGACGCGGGGAAGAGCTGCAGCTCCCCGTACTCCAGCACCGCCTGGGCCTGCCCCTTGCTGCGCCGCACCAGGGCGCGCAGCCGGGCGTTGAGCTCTTGCAGGGCGAAGGGTTTGACCATGTAGTCGTCGGAGCCTGCATCCAGCCCCAGCACCCGGTCGTCCAGGGCATCACGGGCGGTCAGGATGAGCACGGGCAGGGTCTGCCCCTCCCGGCGCAACTTGCGCAGCAGGCTGATGCCGTCGATGTCCGGCAGGTTGAGATCCAGGACAAGGGCGGCAAATTCCTCGCTCTTGAGCGCCGAGAGGGCCGGCATCCCCTGCTGGAGCCAGTCCACCGTGTAGCCGCTGCTGCGCAGGGCATCAACCATGCCGTCTCCCAGCATCACATCATCTTCCACCAACAGGATCCGCATTGTTCTCTCCCTCAAACGACACTGCCCACCAGTATGCAAGCTGGTGGGCAGAGTTGAAATAGCACACTGTGCTGCTTGTGTTTACAGCTTGGCGAGACGCTCGCGAATTTCCATTCTGCGGCCCTCGTCCGCCACCTCGCGGCCAGGGCGCGCCGGGGCGGCCAGGGCCTTGTCCAGATAGACCTTCGCCTGTGCCTTGTCACCCTGATCCAGCAGGAAGTCGCCGTAGAAGAAGTTGGGGTCGATGCCGGTGGGATTGATGGCCAGCGCCTGCTTGAGCAGCTTCTCCGCCTTCTCGTCGTCTCCAAAGCCCACCGGCCAGCCCGGCACCTGGTAGTAGAGGGAGCCCAGGCTGGTGTAGGCCGAGCCTTCCAGCGCCTTGGGATCCTGCTTGATGGCGATCTCGAGCTTGGCCTTGGCCTCCTTCACCAGACCAAGGGCGCCGAGGCCGCCCTTGGCCCCCGCCCAGGTGCTCTTGACGATGGCGGACCAGATCAGCAGATCGGTGCGAAATGCCTCCTTGGCGCTCGCCTCATCGGCCTTGGCACTCAGGCTCTCCAGGCAGCTCTCCTTGGCGTTGCCGGTCTGCTGGTACTGGCAGTGGGCCCACTCCTGCTGAATGGTGGGCAGGGCATCGGCGGCCTGGGCCAGACCGCTTGCCAGCATGCCTCCCAGGGCGAGCAACAGGGGGCCGTGACCAAATCGGGGACGGAAAGTGGCGTGCTTCATCTCAATGTTCCTTCTCGTTTGTCGCACAGGCGGGATCGCTCCTGTGATCGGGGGCTGGGGAGGCGGTGCGGCGGGCGTGGCGCTCGATGATCGGGCGCTGCTTGGCCAGGGCCATGTCCACCAAGGCGGGCAGCAGGCCGTTGAGCCGCACAAAGAGCTTTTCCGGCCAGCCGAGCCAGCGGCGGCGTGTCTCGTTGCACAGGGCGATGACGGCCTCCTCGGCCACGTCCTGTGGGCTGTCGGTCCGGGTGCCAAGCTCGGCATTCATGGCATAGGCCGCCTCGGAATTGAGGTGGGTGCGGGTGGCGCGAGGGGCAAAGTGCAGCACCTTGATGCCGGTTCCCTCCAGCTCCCGCCCCAGGGACTCGCTGAAGCCGCGCATGGCGAACTTGCTGGCGCAATAGACGCTGTAGCCGGCAAAACCGATGGCCCCGAGGCTGGAGCCGATGTTCATGATGATGGCGGGCTTGCGCAGCCGGGGCAGCAGGGCCCGGGTGAGCTGGATGGGCGCCTCGACGTTGAGCAGCAACTGGCGTGTCACCTGCTCGCTGCTCTGATCTTCCAGCCAGGCGAACTGGTTGCATCCCGCACTGTTGATGAGCACGTCCAGCCCCTCGTCCAGGGCCGGATGTTGCAGCAGCTGCGCCCGCTCATGGGGAGAGCCGAGATCGGCCGTCACCGTCTGGTGGCGATCCGGATGAGGCAGCTCCCGGCGCAGGCGCTCCAGGGCGCTGGCCCGACGACCGTGCAGCAGCAGATGGGCACCCTGGGCCGCCAGTTCATGGGCCAGGGCTTCACCAATGCCGCCACTGGCGCCAGTCAGCAGTATGCGTTTGCCTTCAAGCTTCATTGGCAGGATCCCGTGAGCTGATAGAGCATGTCGCCATAGAGGCGGTAGACCACCTTGGCGGCGTGAATGATGGCGGCCTGATCGGCGGCATCTTCCACCCGGTTCATCAGGGATTCGAAGAATTTGAGGTGCTCCTGGTCCAGGGCCCCGTGGGAGCTCAGGTAGCTCATGGCCTGGGGCGGCAGACCCAGACCGCTCTTGAGCTGGTCGGCGACGGTCAGGGCGATGGCGACGCTGGTGCCTTCCAGCACCTGCACCATGCCGAAGAAGCCCATGGGGTTGCCGCGCTGGATCTGGTCGTAGAGGAAGGCCACCATCAGCTCGATGGGCAGGCCCGGCTGGCCGTGGCGCACCGCCTCGGCATCACCGCCGCAGGCACGGATGTCGTTCAGGATCCACTCCTGATGGCCGTACTCCTCGTCGATGTACTCCCTGATGGCGCCACGCACCCATTCGTACTCCTGCCCCAGCTTGCCGCCGGTGGCCATCAGGAGCGGCACCGTGTGGCGCACGTGGTAGTAGGCCTGTGCCAGGAAGGCGAGGTAGGTGTCACGGCTGATGTCGCCGCGGCGGCAGGCCTCGATGATGGGGGCGTTGAACAGGCGTTCGCGCTCGCAGGCGGTGGCTTGTTGCAGGGTCTGGTAGAAGCTCATGAGGTCTCTCCTGTGAGGCATTGGCTGATCTGCCGGGAAAAATGGTGATAAATCTCATTGCGACGGGGGCGCCCGTTGGCCGTCAGCAGGCCAGGGAGCTGATCCAGGGCGACCGGCAACCAGTGATGGATGCGGGCGTAATCGGGCAACTGCTGGTTGAGCCGGGCAATCTGCTCTGGCAATTGGGACTGGCTGCCCGGCAGCGGCTGGATAAGGGCCACGTTGGCGGGCTGACCGTCACCGAAGATGACGATGCGGGCGATGGCCGGGCAGAGCTGGGCCTGGGCTTCCACCCACTCCGGGGAGAAGTTGCGGCCAAAGGCGGTGATCTGCACGTTCTTCTTGCGCCCCGTGATATGGAGATAGCCCTCCTCGTCGATCCGACCCAGATCCCCTGTGGCGATCTGGCTGCCCGTCTCGCCCTCTTCTCCCAGGTAGCCCAGCATGGCGCTGCCGCTGACCATGACTTCGCCGTCTGCGGCGATCGTCACCTGGCAGTGGGGCAGAGGCAGGCCGACGCTGCCGGGACGATCCCCGTGGGGGCCGTTCAGGGCGACCACGGAGCCGCATTCTGAGAGACCGTATCCCTCGTAGACCGGCAGCCCCGCCGCACGGGCGTGAGCGATGAGTTCGGGGGCGACCTTGCCGCCGCCCACGGCGACGAAGCGCAGGGTGCCGAGCTGTGTCGCCAGGGCAGGGGTATTGAGGCACAGAGCCAGCAGCAGGCGCAGCAACTCGGGTACCAGCACCAGGCTGTGGCTGGGCCAGCGCAGCAGTGCATGGGCCAGGGCCGCAGGATCCAGCTTGCTGGAGCCCGAGAAGCCGAGTTCCCCCAGGGAGGGGATGCGGCTGCAGGCGCCGGTCAGCAGCGGTACATACAAGCCGGTCAGGTTCTCCAGCAAGGTGGTGAGGGGCAGCAGGGTCAGGTGCTTCTCAACCCGGGCAGGGGCCACCCGCAGGGCAAGGGATCCGCAGACCGCCGTCATCTGTTCCAGCGACAGGCAGACGCCCTTGGGTTGCCCCGTGGTGCCAGAGGTATAGGTGATCTTGGCGGTGCCCGCCGGCAGCTCGGGGAGGCGGGCCGGGATGCGGCGCCACAGGGGCACGGCCTGCTCATCGGGCCTGCCTGCCATGAGCACGAGGGGTGAGGCGGACTGCCACCCCTGGTGTTCCGGGCCGACCAGGGCGTCTGCTCCGCTGCTTTCCAGCAGCCACGTCTGCTGCGCCGGACTGAAGAAGTGGGGAACCGGGATGACCACGATGCCGGCCCAGGTGCAGGCGAGATCGATCAGTGCCCAGGGCAGGCCGTTGTCGAGTTGCAGGGCCAGGCGGCGGATGCCGGCCCCTTGCAGCACTCCTGCCAGTTGCTGGATCTGCTGCCACAGGCTCTGGTAATCCAGCTCACCCTGGCTGCCTAGCAGCGCAGGCTGTTGCGGGGTCTGGCTGGCATGGTGGGCGATGGTGTCGAACAGCGTCATTGTGCGCACCTCCTGTCGATGTCGGCATGGTTAAAAAGGCGGGGCATGGGCCCCAGCAGGTTGAGCAGCAGGCTGCTCTGTGCGAGTACCTCGCGCCCCTGGTTGATGTCGCCTGCCATCACCTTGGGCTGGCAGCGGTAGTATTCGCCCCAGGCGCTGGCATCCTCTCCCACCTGATGGGCCTGGGCGGGGGCCAGCTCCACCGGGTTGAGACGCAGGCGGGTAAAGCTGTTGCGCAGCTTGGCGGTGCCGGTGAACACCACGTAGTCCAGGGCGTTGTCACACAGCAGACGGCACAGCGCGGCAAACATCAGGCGGGCGTGACCCGGTTCGCTGCAGGCAAGATTGCCCACTTCGATGATGCGGTGGCGGGCCGGACGGACCCCGAGACGGGTCTCGATGGCGGCCTCGACAGGCTGCTCCAGATATTGCTCCAGATAGAGCGGTTGCTCGTGCTCGCCATGGCAGGCCTGGTTAAGGCCGCAGGCACCGACCAGCACGCCATCTGCCCGGTAGAGCCCGAGCTGGCAGGGCAGAAAATGGGGAATGCGGGCGTTGAACTCGAGGGTATAGGCGGCCTGGATATAGGTTTGCAGCGCCATGACCTGCTGCGGGGATTCGGCCAGGATCAGCCGGTAGGGGGCTTGGATCTCGATGGTCATGGTTGGCTCCTTCTTTTGCGATGGGATGAGAGTAAAAGGGCAAACTTAAGAAACCCTTAAGGCGCAAAAAAAGACGAAAAAAACTGGCGGGGGGTGAACGGGGGTCGATGGGGGCTCCAGACAAAACAGTTGCCAGCAGCGGGCGTGGCAGGCAATCTGCCCCGCTGTCGCCACCCGAGGAGCTGCCATGTCATCCCCTGTTCACTGTCCCCTGTGTCTCTCCCCTCGGCACCATGCCCTGCCGGTGGCGGGCAAGGGCTATTACCGCTGCCTGGCGTGCGAGCTGGTCTGGATGGACGAGGCGGACCACCTGGACGAGGGGGCCGAGAAGGCGGTCTATGACGGGCACGACAACCGGGTGGACGATCCCCGCTACCGGGCCTTTCTGATGCGTGCCTTTGGCGAGGTGCTGGCCCGGGTGTCGCTTCCTGCCAGCGGCCTCGATTTTGGCTGCGGCCCCGGGCCTGCCCTCATCGCCATGGGGCGGGAGGCGGGCTTCGAGATGGCGGGCTACGACAAGTTCTATGCCGACGACCCAGAGTGCCTGACAAGGCAATACGACTTCATCACCAGCACCGAGGTGATAGAGCACATCGCCACCCCCCGCGCCGTGCTGGACACGCTCTGGGGCTGCCTCAAGCCCGGCGGGGTGCTGGTGTTGCAGACCCAGCGGGTACTGGGGGACGATCGCTTCAAGACCTGGCGCTATCGCCACGATCCCACCCATATCGTCTTCTTCGCCGAGGCCTCATTCCGTGCCCTGGCGGTCCGCTGGCAGGCAGAGGTCGAGTTTCCTCATGCGGATGTGGCGGTGTTCACCAAACCCTGAGCCGGGCGTTTTCATTTGGCCATGAGTTGGGCATGCTGGTGGCCTGAACCCCAGGAACGGATGCCCCTATCTCCATGTCGATCCCCCACCTCTCATTGCAAGACGCTTGCCACCTGCAACTGGCGGCTCAGGGGCTGCTGACCCCGCGCCGCGCCAGAGCAACCCCCGCCGATCTGCTTGCCTGCATCAGACGCATGGCGTTGCTGCAGATAGACACCATCTCCGTGGTGGCCCGCAGCCCCTATCTGGTGCTGTTCAGCCGTCTCGGCCATTACGATCCGCGCTGGCTGGAACAACTGCTGGCTGATGGTGACCTCTTCGAATACTGGGCCCACGAGGCCTGTTTCGTCCCCCGGGAAGATTACCGGCTGCTGCGCCATCGCATGCTGGATCCCGCCGCCATGGGCTGGAAGTTCTCCGCCCAGTGGCTCAAGACCCACGGCGGCGAGATCGCGCAGATAGTGGAGCGCATTCGCCAGGATGGCCCGGTGCGGGCGGCAGACTTCGAGCGCAAGGGGGGCAAGGGCAACGGCTGGTGGGACTGGAAGCCCGAAAAGCGCCACCTGGAGGTGCTGTTTACCGCAGGTCAGCTGATGGTGCGCGAACGGCGCAATTTCCAGCGGGTCTACGATCTCGCCGAGCGGGTCATGCCGGAGTGGAATGACGAGCGGGATCTGCCGAGTCCTGATCTCGCCCGGCGGGACATGGTGCGAGCCAGTTGCCGGGCGCTGGGGCTGGTCAAGACCGGCTGGGTGGCGGATTACTATCGCCTTAAACGGGGGAAATACGAC
Source organism: Aeromonas sp. QDB56 (assembly GCF_027705505.1). Taxonomy (NCBI): domain Bacteria; kingdom Pseudomonadati; phylum Pseudomonadota; class Gammaproteobacteria; order Aeromonadales; family Aeromonadaceae; genus Aeromonas; species Aeromonas sp. QDB56. Next base: position 23,206 of record NZ_JAPDBZ010000034.1, on the reverse strand, counting down.
GCCCTGCTCCACCAGCTGGCGGACGAGGGGGAGCTGTTGCCGGTACGAGTGGAGGGGTGGCAGCACGGAGCCTTCGTTCACGCCTCCCTGGCCGATGAACTGGTCCGGGCCCAGGCGGGCTCCCTCAAGGCGAGCCACACCGCCGTGCTCTCGCCCTTTGACCCGCTGGTGTGGGATCGCAAGCGGGCCAGCGAGTTGTTTGGCTTTGACTATCGCATCGAGTGCTATACCCCGGCCCCCAAGCGCCAGTACGGTTATTTCGTGCTGCCGTTGCTGCATCGCGGCAAGCTGGTGGGCAGGATGGACGCCAAGGCCCATCGCAAGGAGGGGGTGTTCGAGGTCAAGAGCCTCTATCTGGAGCAAGGGGTCAGGATCACCCAGAGCCTGGCCCAGGATCTGGGCAAGGCCATCCAGAAGCTGGCGGAGTGGCACCAGACCCCGCTGCTGCGTTATGGCAACGTTCCTGCTCCCTTGTTGGCTCAATGGCAGGAGGTGGCACGCTGAGGAAGGACGCCTACCCTCGCATCAAGCCGGGCAGCACCAGCGCAACGGCCGCGGTGATGCGCGCGCGAATGTCGCTGCCCGGCGCCAGCAAGCCGAGCGCCATCTGGCGCAGCGGCTCCGCCATGGTCATCGCCAGCAGCAGATCGCTGGTCTGGGCGGTGTCCAGCTCCCGCAGCCAGCCCAGTTGCTGCTGGCGCTGTAGCCACGCCGCCAGCGTCGCCCTGCCGCGGGCAATACCGTTCTCCTGATAGGCCGCCAGCAGGGCATCGCGCCCCGCGAACTCATGCTGCAGCAGCCGGAACATGCCCACCGCCGGTGCGCTCAGCACCTGTCCCGCTATGGTCTGCAAGCCCAGCACCAGCATCTCCCCCAGCGCGCCTGGATGAGCGGCATCCTGCTCGAAGGCCGGCTGGAAGGCATCGGTCCAGCTGCGCACCGCCTGCGCCACCAGCTCGTCGCGATTGGCGGCGAAGCGGTAGAGGGTCTTCTTGGCAACCCCCGCCTCTTTGGCCACCGCATCCACGGTCGCAGCGCTGTAGCCCCCCTTGAGCAACAAGGTCAGCGTCGCCTCGGCGAGGGCGGCGCGAAGGTCGGCTTCCGGGGTGACCGGACGGCCTCGTGAGCGTGTTTCTTCATCGTTCTGGTGCGACATATGGGCTCCTGGAAAGCATTGACAGACTAAGCATACAGGCATAGCGTAATTTAGGAAACGAACATCGTTTCCTAAATTTATGGGAGTCATATCATGCATCCTTCTGCCCTGTTTGCCCCCTGGGGCGTCAATGACATCAATGAGTTGCTCAGTCCGCAACCCCTTCGCCTGGAAATGGGTCTGACCCGCAGCACCGACGGCCTGCTGACGGTCGCCATCCGCACCGATCTGCACGGCTGCAAGGGGCGCATGCTGGATTGGTGGTTCACCTTCTTCGAGACGACCCAGCACATCAGGTGGTGGCACCCCCACGATCATGTCGAGCACCGGGGCTGGGATCATCACTGGAAAAAAGGGGAGCGCTTCGTGGGAGCCAGCATAGAGGCGGTGGAGTGGCTTGCCGAGCTGCCGCCGGTGGCAGCTCGCCTCAAGTTCCACGGTGCCGAAGAGGTGTTCGCCCCGCAATCTCTACACGAGGCGCGGGAGACGCAGGCTCTCTCTGCCGCCATCTGCGCCCGTATCGGCTTTGGCGACGAGGTGGCGCTGGATGAGCAGGGGGCGCCACTGGATGGCGAGATGCTGCACCTGGCGCGCGATACCCCCTATGGCTGTGTGCTGCGCAGTCGTTTTCTGCTGGGCAAGGCCTGCGCCAATCCGTTTGACGAGGTGCCGGACGAGGTAGGTTTCAACCTGATGCGCCACTGCTACAGCGAGTTCAGCTATCTGGCGCAGTTTCTGCCGTCGCTCTACTACGCGGAAAACGGTCGTGAACCGGCACCGCGACTCTGGTGACGGATGCCGAACGAGCGTGCAGGCCAGCTGCCGGATGGAGATGAACCGCGGAAGATGGTCATAAAAAAACCGGGCACTGGGCCCGGTTTGTCATGCAGTCAGGATGTGCTTACTGGAGCACCAGCACCATCAGCAGGCCGACGGTGATGGCGGACACCAGGAAGGCGAAGCCATAGAACACATAGTGGTGCAGCTTGGTGGTGTGGATCCCCAGATCATGCAGGCCGTGGTAGATGCGGTGCATGCCGTGCCAGACGGGCAGGGCGATGATCACCAGCAGGATGCAGGCACCCCACCAGGAGCTGGCGAATGCCAGCACGCGCTCGTAGCTCATGGTCTCCACGTCCATGATGCCCATGGGCACCAGCAGACCTGTGATGAGGACAATGACCGGCAGCAGCATGGCAACCACCATGCCACCCGCACCAAACAGACCCCAGTAAATTGGCTCGTCAGAACGTCTCATATTTTTTCCTCAAATCATGATTGAGTGATCGTGGCCAACGTTTCTGAGTGAGAGCCCGGTACCAAACAGACACCAATAACCGGGTTCGTCAGAACGTCTTATGGTTTTCTCCTCAGGCCACGATGATCAGGACAAGCAGGGATACCGCCGCCAGCGCCACATACTGGGCGATGACGATCGGTTTCTCCGGCACCAGGTCTTCGCCACGGAAGATGCGCATGGCTTTCGGTGCCAGGGCGAACCAGGTCTTGGCGTGGAACAGGCAGGCTGCCAGGGCGATGACGTGGAACAGGATGGCAATGGGGCTCTGCAGGGATTCCAGCCAGCCGTTGAATGCCTCCTGACCCTGTACCAGCCGCAGCAGACCCCACATCAGCACGACGGCGTAGATGGAGACGAAGATGCTGGTGCCTTCGCGGATCATGTAACCGGTGTAGAAGGCATTCTTCAGCCACCAGTCTTTTTTCATCTCGCGCACGTAAGGCTTACGTTTGCTCTCAGTGTTGTTCATGGTCTCACTCCTGGTCTCAGTCCGGCTTGAACATGGCGATCATGTAGTCCTTGGCGCTCTCGACCTTGCCGAGCTGGATGGCGGCGGCCGGATCCACGCCTTTCGGGCACACTTCGGAGCAGTAGCCCACGAAGGTACAGCCCCAGACGCCCTCGTCCTGGCTGATGATCTTCATCCGCTCCCTGGACGCGCTGTCGCGGTTGTCGGCGTTGTAGCGATAGGCCAGTGCCAGGGCCGCCGGACCGGTGAACTTCTTGTTGATGCCATATTGCGGGCAGGCCGCGTAGCACAGACCGCAGTTGATGCACATGGAGAACTGGTGATACTTCGCCATGTCAGCCGGCGTCTGGGTGTACTCGCCGTCGCACAGGCTGCGCGGCTCGGACGGGATGATGTAGGGCTTGATGCTCTCCAGCTTCTCGATGAAGTCGGACATGTCGACCACCAGATCGCGCTCGATGGGGAAGTTGTTGAGCGGCTCGATAGTCATCTTGCCCGGCAGGTAATCCCGCAGGAAGGTCTTGCAACCGAGTTTCGGAATGCCGTTGACCATCATGCCGCAGGAGCCGCAGATCGCCATCCGGCAGGACCAGCGGAAGCTCAAGGTAGAGTCCAGATGATCCTTGATGTATTGCAGCGCATCCAGCAGGGACATCTCTTTGAGGTAGGGCACCTGGAAGGTCTGCATCCAGGGCTCGTTATCCTGCTCGGGACGGTAGCGCAGGATTTCAATTTCGATCATCTCAGCCATTCTTCTTAGCCTCGTCTTGTTTCTCACCCTCGGAACCGTACACGCGCTTGGCCGGTTGGGATTTAGTGATCTTCACATCGGAATAGTCGATGGTCGGGGCCCCTTCGCCGTTGTAGAAGGAGAGAGTGTGCTTGAGGAAGTTGACGTCATCGCGCTCCTCGTAACCGTCCAGACGCTGGTGGGAACCGCGGGACTCTTTGCGGTTGAGGGCGGAGTGCGCCATGGCTTCCGCCACGTCCAGCATGTAGCCCAGCTCGATGGCGTACAGCAGGTCGGTGTTGAAGACCGAGGACTTGTCGTTGATCTTGATCTTCTTGTAACGGGCTTTCAGCTCGTTGATCTTGTCGATGGTGCCCTGCATCAGCTCTTCGGTACGGTAGATACCGACACCGGCTTCCATGGACATGCCCAGTTCGTTGCGGATATCCGCCGGGTTTTCGGTGCCGTCGATGTCCAGCAGGGAGAGGTGCTGCTTGATGAGCGCCTCGGCCTTGGCGACCAGTGCCTGGGTGTTGCCGTGTTGCTGGGTGGCGGCAAACTCGGCTGCCTGCTCACCGGCCACCTTGCCGAAGACCACGATCTCGGACAGGGAGTTGGAACCCAGACGGTTGGCGCCGTGCAGACCGACGGAGGCACATTCGCCAGCGGCATAGAGACCGGCCAGACGAGTGGCGCACTTGCCGTCGGTTTCGATGCCACCCATGGTGTAGTGGGCGGTCGGACGTACCGGAATCGGCTCTTTTACCGGATCCACACCCACATAGGCCTTGGCCAGTTCGCAGATGAAGGGCAGACGCTCTTTCAGGTACTTCTCGCCAAGGTGGCGCAGGTCGAGGTGAACCACGTCGCCCATGGGGCCCTGGATCACGCGGCCTTTTTGCTGCTCCTGCCAGAAGGCCTGGGAGAGACGGTCGCGCGGACCCAGCTCCATGTGCTTGTTCTTCGGCTGGCCGACCGGGGTTTCCGGGCCCAGACCGTAATCTTGCAGGTAGCGATAGCCATCCTTGTTGAGCAGGATGCCACCCTCACCACGACAACCTTCGGTCATCAGGATGCCGGTGCCCGGCAGACCGGTCGGGTGATACTGGACGAACTCCATGTCCCGCAGCGGTACGCCGTGGCGGTAGGCCAGGGCCATGCCGTCCCCGGTGACGATGCCACCGTTGGTGTTGTAGCGATAGACACGACCTGCGCCGCCGGTGGCCAGCACCACGGACTTGGCCTGGATGAAGCGGGTGATGCCGTTCTGGATGTCAAAGGTGACGACACCCTGGACACGGCCATCTTCCACGATGAGATCCAGACAGAAGTGCTCGTCGAAGCGCTTGATGGTCGGGTACTTGATGGAGGTCTGGAACAGGGTGTGCAGGATGTGGAAGCCGGACTTGTCGGCGGCGAACCAGGTGCGGGGGATCTTCATCCCGCCGAAACGGCGAACGTTGGCCTTGCCGTCCGGTTTGCGGCTCCAGGGGCAACCCCAGTGCTCCAGCTGGATCATCTCGTTGGTGGCGTTGTTGACGAAGTACTCGACTACGTCCTGCTCACACAACCAGTCACCACCGGAGACGGTGTCGTTGAAGTGGTTTTCCAGGGAGTCGTCATCACGGACGACGCCTGCGGCGCCACCTTCGGCGGCCACTGTGTGGCTGCGCATCGGATAGACCTTGGAAATCAGGGCGATTTCCAGCTCCGGGTGGGCTTCTGCAATGGCGATTGCGGCACGCAGGCCACCGCCACCGGCACCGATGATGGCAACATCGGTCTTGATAATATCCACATCTGCCTCCTTAGGGATAGATTTGCTGGGCACGATTTTGCTCTATGAAAAAAATTCAGGCTTGATGCAAGTCAAACTGCTTTGTTTTAGTGCTTGGCAACGGTGATTTTTATTAAAATCACCCCATTCCTTGGATGAAAATGCCGTCATTATCGCCATCCATCAGTGATCTGGATCAGCCGTACTCGCTACTCTGGTGATTTTAACTCCAAGATTATACGTAGTTTTCTTTCAAAAAAATGAGAAATGCCTCTCTTTTTGGGTATTACCCATAAAGTTTTTAAGTTTTTTATCAAAACAGTTTAATGATAACTATTATCACGATGACATATCGAGATTAGGCATCAAAAAAGTAATGCGAATATAGCCATGACAGACTGCGCCCGTCTCCCACACATGGGCAAAAGGAGATGTCGATCACAGGGTTGAGGGTCTCGAAAGGGGATTATAACCGTTGAAACAAAAAGGGTTTATAAAAAAAGGGGCCTGAACGGCCCCTTTCTTCCCATGGTCGATCAGATGCGGAACATGCCGACCTGATTATTCAATTCACCTGAAATATTTTTAAGCTGGGCCGACAGATTGCGGGAGCTGTCCGCATCCACTGCCAGCTCGTCCGAGACATCCTTGACCGCCTGGATGTTGCGGCTCACCTCGTCGGTGACGGCACGCTGTTCCTCGGCGGCGCTGGAGATCTGGGTCGCCATGTCGGAGATCTGGTTGATGGAGGTGGTGATCTGCTCCAGCGCCTGGGTCGCATCGTTGGCATCTTCCACGCTGTTCTGGGCCAGCAACTGACCCTCGTGCATGGTACTGACGGCGCCCTGGGTGTTGCGCTGCAGGGTCTCGATCATGCTGCGGATCTCGACGGTGGAGCTGTGGGTGCGCTGGGAAAGCACCCGCACCTCGTCGGCCACCACGGCAAAGCCGCGTCCCTGCTCGCCAGCCCGGGCGGCCTCGATGGCGGCGTTGAGCGCCAGCAGGTTGGTCTGCTCGGCGATGCCCTGGATGGTGGAGAGGATGGTGTTGATCTCCTGGGCGTTCTTCTCCAGCTCCTGGATGATGCCGGAGGCCTGCTTGACCTGGGTGGCGAGATCCGTGATGGAGCGCTGGTTGCGGGCAATCACCTGCTTGCCGTGCTCGCAACTGCTGGAGGAGCTGCGGGCCGCTTCCGCGGTCTGCTCGGCGTTGCTGGCCACTTCGACGGCGGTGGCGGACATCTCGTGCACTGCGGTCGCAATCTGGGAGATCTCGTTTTGCTGGCGGGCCAGCCCCTGGTTGGATTTCTCCGCCATGTCGTGGGAAGACCTGGCCTGCTGGTTGAGCTGGGTGGAGGAGTTGGAGATGTCCTGCACCATGACGTGGATGCGCTCGATGAAGGTGTTGACGTGCTTGGCGACGGTACCGACCTCGTCTTCACGCTCGATCTTGATGCGACGGGTGAGATCGCCGTTGCCGCGGGAGAGATCGGCAATTGCCTCGCCCAGGGTTTTCAGCGGCGCCAGGGAGCCGTTGATGGCGACATAGGAGAAGCCTGCCACGATGAGGATGGTCAGCAATCCCTGAATGAGGGCGGAGGTGACCATGCGGGAGACGGACTGGTAGGCGACCGCTTCGTCCACCACGATGCCGAAATACCAGTTGGTGTTGGGGATCTCGGTGAGGTCGAATACGCTTGCCTTGCCGCTGATATCCATCTCGGAGATGGTGTTGTCATGGGCCAGCTCGTTGACCTTGGCTGCCGTCAGTTCCGGGGAGATGGCGGTGGCGGGTTTGAGGGTCAGATCCTTGTCCGGGTGGGCGATGATGGTGCCGTTGCTGTCCACCAGAATGGCATAGGTGCCTTCCGAGTTCATGGCGAGTACGTCTTTCACCAGACCGTCGATGGAGACGTCACCGGCGATGACGCCGTCGGTGTTGCCGCGACTGAAGGGCTCGGCGATGGTGATGATGAGCTGGCCGGTGGTGATGTCGGCATAGGGGGCCGTGATGGCGAGCTTGCCGGCGGCCATGGCGTCCTTGTACCAGGGACGCTGGCGCGGATCATAGCCGGCCGGCAGATCGGTCGGCTTGCTCTGGATCATCCGGCCATCCTTGGTGCCCACGTAGACGAGATCGAAGTTGCCCGCATTCATGGACTGGGCCAGGTAGCTGAGGGGCTCGTCTTCCTTGGCGAAGGCTTCCTTGGTGGCGGTGACGAGATTGATGCGGGCGTCGAGCCAGCGGGAGATCCCCTTGACGTTGGCGACCGAGCTGTCGTCGATGAAGCTCCAGATCAGCCGCTGGGTTTCACTGCGCAACTGGGAGGTGTACCAGACCTGCAGGCCGGTGATGACCAGAATGATGGCCCCGATGGAGAGGACCAGCTTGTTCTTGATGGATAGGTTCATGTTTACATCCTTGTGAGCGTCAGTCAGAGATCCATGGTGTTTGTTATTGTTATGAGCCAACCCTGTATCGGCTGGCTATGGACTTTATGTATCCCGGTGCACCACATTTTTTCAATTCTTTTCACCTCCTTGTGGCCTGCCAGGCCGCGCCGATACTCAGCTGAATCGATCTGGCCGGTTGGTGAAGATACCATCGACACCCATGCTGGCGAGGGCGCTCCCATCACTCACTTCGTCGACCGTGTAGACCAGGATCTTGAGCCCCCGGCGATGGGCATCCGCCACCAGGGTCTCGTCGACGAAATCCACGTCGCAGTTCAGTGACCAGGCCCCCAGCGTCTCGGCGAAGGCGGCGCCGTCGAGGGGCAGGCTGGCCGTGAGGGCGCCGCTCCTGATTTCCGGTCGCAGTCCCTTGAAGCGTAACAGCTCGGGATGATGAAAGGAGGAAACGATCCAGTGCGCCTGGGTAAAGCCAAGCTCGGCCTCGGCCCGCCTGGTCAGGGCGGCCACCGGCTCGGCGGTGTGGGCGCCCTTGAGCTCGATGTGCAGTTCGCAGCGCCCCGCCACCAGTGCCATCACCTGCCACAGGGTCGGGATCCGCTCCCCGTCCCCCGCATCCAGGCTCGCCAGGTACTCCCGGGATTGCCCGGTCAGCACACCCTGGCCGTTGGTGCAGCGCTCCAGCCGCCGGTCGTGGAAGACCCAGAGCTCTCCGTCGGCCCACTGCACGTCCAGCTCGATGGCTTTGGCACCCAGATCCAGCGCCAGGCTCATCGCCTTGAGGGTATTCTCCGGGGCCAGGCCGCTGGCACCGCGATGGGCAATGATCTGCATGATGGCTCCTGTTGTCGTCTTTGGGGGCTTCATCCCCGGCTCATCCGGATGTCGATCTGCTGATGTGGCAGATGCATGCCGACCTGGCCGAGTTTCTCCAGGATCAGGGAATGTACCTCGTGCGTAATGGGCATCCTGTGATCCATGTTGTTGACGTAGAGCCGGATCTCGTAGATGAGGGCAGAGTCGGTGAACTCGATGAGGAACACCTCCGGGGCGGGCGTATCCAGCACCAGGGTGGACTCGCGCACGCTCTGCTCCAGCAGTTGCTGTACCTGCTTGGGATTCTGGGTCAGGCCGATGCGAATGCGCAAGCGGACCCGGGTGATGGCATCGGACAGGGACCAGTTGATGAACTGCTCGGTGATGAAGGCCTTGTTGGGGACGATGATTTCCTTCCTGTCCCAGTCCACTATGGTGGTGGCGCGGGTCTTGATCTTGGTGACGGTGCCGGTGAGATCCCGGATGGTGACGGTGTCACCCAGGCGGATCGGTTTTTCGAACAGGATGATGAGGCCGGAGACGAAGTTGGCGAAGATCTCCTGCAAGCCGAAGCCCAGCCCCACGGAGAGTGCCGCCACCAGCCACTGGGTCTTGGACCAGTCGATGCCGAGCATGGAGAAGCCGGTGAGGGCACCAATCAGCAGCACGAGGTACTTGCTCACCGTGGTGAGGGCGAAGCCGGTGCCGGGGGAGAGGCTCAGGTGCTGGAGCAGGGTGAGCTCCATCAACCCTGGCAGGTTGCGGGCGGTGACCACCGTCAGGATGAAGGCGAAGACGGTCAGCATCAGATCCTGCAGGGTGATGGCGGAGAGCTGCTCGATGCCGGCCACCTTGCTGCTCACCTGCCACACCTCGATGCTGCTGAGGAAGCTGAATGCCGAGTTGAGATCCGACCATTGCACCACCACCAGCATGGTGAAGCCCAGCATCAGCAGGGTGCGCACCAGGCCGAGGGACTGGGCGCTGATGGTATCCAGATCCAGCTCGGGCTCCTCCACCACATCGGGGATCTCGGAGCTGAGATCGTCCTCTTCCCGCTCCCGCTGCGCCAGGATCTCGGCCCGCTTCTGCTTGGCGCGATCGAAGGCGAGTCGGCGGCGCTGGATCAGCATCCAGCGGTGGGCCAGATAGTAGACGAGCAGGCAGCCGAGCCCCGCCAGCAGGCTCAGCTCCAGCTGGCGCAGCAGGGTGCGGGAGGTGTAGAAGTAGCCGAACAGGGCACCCAGCACCGCCAGCAGCGGGGCCAGCATCAGGCTGTTCCAGATGAAGTGGTGCAGCAGATGGGGCTTGGTCATGTCTGCCTGACCCCAGGTGAGGGGCAGTTTTTCCCGGTTGAGGCGGGCAAAGAAGAGCAGCAGCCAGAGGGCCCCGATGATGAAGGCGAGGCGTCCCAGGGAGTCGTAGAAGGCGTGCTCCTGATAGCTGCTCGCCATGCCCTGCACGAAGAAGCTCGGGATCAGCACCAGCAGCAGGGTACGAAACTGTCCCCATACTCGCTGCACCCGCTCCTTCTGCCAGCGGAAGTGGAGGATGAGGATCCCCTTCTCCAGGGTGAGGTGGCGCGCCACCAGCAGGGCCAGCAGCAGGAACCAGATTTCACCCAGGCCCCGGGCCACCGCCACCGCGAAGGGATATTGCCAGGCGCTGTCCAGCAGGCCGTGCACCATGAGCACCATGGCGGGCAGCGGCAGGGCGGCGAGCACGGAGCGCACCAGCAACCGGCTGGTGAGGCTGAACTTGTCCTGGGTTACCTTGCCGATGCGCGGGGCAATGTACTGGCTGTATTGAATGAGGTGGCGGGCCAGTTTCAGCCAGCACCAGGCCAGTCCCAGCAGCCCGAGGCCAGCCAGGGTCAGGCTCAGGGGGTTGTTCTCGGCGATGGCCCTGGGCAGTTGCAGCCAGTTGGCCGGGTTGAAGGCAAGGCCGAGGGCGGCCGGGACGCCGAGCAGCACCGCCGGGCTCAGGGGGCGCACGTCCGGCATCCAGAACAGATGGCTGGCGCTGAGTTCGCGGATCTCGTCGATCTTGCTGTTCTGGCGGCTGTAGAGCAGCTTGAGGCGGGTCTGCTCCTGAATGAGGGTGTCGGAGGCATCGTTGAGCCGGGTCAGCAGTTGCCGCCTCGCCTTGAGCAGGTTGTCCAGCACGGCGCGCTGGGCCCTGTCCAGGGTGATGCCGTCTCCACTGAGCAGGCTGTTGCGCAGCTGGACCGGATCCTTCAGGGCATCCTGCTCGGTCTCGTACTGGTATTTGGCCATGCGCGCCTTGACGATGGCGGACTCCAGCCGCTCCAGCGGGAAGTAGGCGGGCAGATCGGCCAGCTTGCTGCGCAGGTTCTCGCCGTAGGCGTTGCTTATCTGCAACCACTCCAGCTGTTCGCGCACCGAATTGACCAGCTCGTTGAGCCCGGAGAGGGAGGTGTCCACCCCCCGTTGCTCGTCCTGCACCCGTTCAATCTGGTCCTCGAGAGCCCCCAGTTGGAGGGAGAGGGCCTGGTTTTGCTGCTGTTGCTCCTGCAAGAGGGGGAGGTCAGAGGTGAGCTGGCGGCGCAGGCGTTCGCTCTCGGCCAGGGCCTGCTTGGTCTTGTCCCGGCGCAGCTGGTTCTGCTGGGCAAGCAGACTGGTCTGCCACTCATCCTCGTCGGTGATGGCGAGGTTGAGCTCCTGCAGCTTGAGCTTGCCCAGATCGTTGCGCTGCTGGGCGGAGAGCTGCTCCAGCTCCAGCATCTGGATCCGGTCGGAGAGGCTCTGCTCCTTGAGTCGGGTGGCCAGTTGCTGGGCCTCCTGCAACCTGTCCGACTCGTTGCTGAAGCTCAGGCGATCGAGCAGGGAGCGGGTCTGGAGCAACTGCTTGCGCAACTCGTCGACCCGCAGGTGATACTCCTGGCCCGTGCTCTCCAGCTGGTTGAGGCTGTCGGTCACAGCCTGACGCTCTTTGCGCAGGTTGAGCTGGCGGTTGCTGCTCAGGCTGATGGCCTGGCGCAGGGCATCCTCCTTGAGGGAGGAGAGGGACGGGCGGGACTGGGGCTGATAGTTGTGCAGCCCCTCCTTGAGACGGGCGGACTCCTTGGGGTAGTCGATGAGGATCTGCTGGTAGGCCTTGCCCTGTTCCCGGTAGCGCTGGGCATCCCGGGCATATTGCAGCGCCTGCTGGTAGCTCTCCCGCAGTTGCTGGTTTTCCGGGGTATCCGTCTTGGGGATGCTTTGCAGCAGCTCCTCTACCTGAGTGATGGCATCATCAGCCTGGACAGCGGAGAAGGGGAACAGGCTGAGACAGAGCATCAGACAGAGCAGGCGTTGCAACATGGCGCACGTTTCCGTTCAGGAGAAGTCGCCCTAGCCTAAAGCAGGGGCCGGGGCGGGTAAAGCCCTCAAGATGAATGATCCACGGCACAAATAACGGGTGATCCGGGTCTTGTTTGGCTATTATTCTGGCCGTTCCCCTTCATTGAGCAATTTATGTCCTCCGTCGATCTGGGCACGGCCCCCCTTTCCCGCCTCTTCTTGCGTTACGTCACCCCCACGGTGGCCGCCATGCTGGTCACCGGCATCTATGTCACCATAGACGGCATCTTCGTCGGCCATATCCTGGGCCAGGACGGGCTGGCCGGCATGATGCTGGCGTACCCCATCTGCGCCGTGCTCTACGCGGTGGGGGCCCTGATCGGCATGGGATCCTCGTCGCTGGCCTCCTTCTATCTGGGCAAGGGGGAGCAGGCCAGGGCGCGCCACATCGTCGGCAATGCCCTGGTGATGGTGCTCATCGCCTCCGCGCTGCTCGCCTTCATTGGCATTCGTTACGGCAAGGCCATGCTTGTCTGGATGGGGGCGCAGGGGGTCATCTTCGACGCAGGCTTCGCCTATCTGCAGTGGTACGCCTGGCTCGGGGTGTTCGCGGTGCTCTCCATGGCCTTTACCGCCCTGCTGCGCAACGACGGGCGACCCGGCCTCACCACCTGGATCCTGGTGGGGGGCGGCGTGCTCAACGTGCTGCTCGACTACCTGCTGATGGCGGTGATCCCCTGGGGGCTGGCGGGGGCCGCCATCGCGACCATGCTCTCCCAGGCGGTCACCGGAGGCCTGTGCCTGTGGCACTTCTTTACCCCCCGCAGCCAGTTGCGCATTCGCTGGGATACCCTGGTGCCCGACTGGCGGCTGATGGGGGAGACATTGCGACTCGGGGTGTCGAGTTTTCTGATGTACCTCTACCTCTCGGTGGTGCTGGCGCTGCACAACAAGGCGCTGCTCTCGGTGGGCACTTCGCTGCACGTTGCCGCCTATGGGGTCATCAGCTACAGCGAGGCCTTCTTCTATCTCATCTTCGAGGGGATCGCCATGGGCATCCAGCCCATCGCCAGCTTCAATGCCGGGGCGGGCAACTGGTCGCGAGTGCTGCGGGTGCGCAACCTGGCATTGGGAGTGACCATGGCGGTGGCACTGTGCGGGATGATCCCGCTGTATCTGTGGCCAGAGGCAGTGGTTTATCTGTTTGCGGGGGACAATGCTGCCCTGTTGCCGGTGGCGACCCTCGGTATCTGGCTCTACTTCTGGGGGCTGCCCATGGAAGGCTTGCTGCTGGTGGGGGCCACCTACTTCCAGGCCATCAACCGGGCCCGCATCGCTTCCCAGCTCACCGGCGGCAAGCTGGTGCTGATCGGCGGTTTCCTGTGGGGCTTCTCCTCCCTGTGGGGAGTGGCCGGTGTCTGGCTGGCGCTGCCCACTTGCAGCACTCTGCTGGTCCTGGTGATGTGGCGGGCGATGAACAGGGAGGGGCGCCAGCACAGCGCTGCCTGAGATGTGGTCATGCGTCCATGAAAAAGGCAGCCTTGGCTGCCTTTTTCATTTTGAGTGCCCCTGCCTGTGGGCGGCAGGTCGCCGGCCTCAGGGCTTGAAGGCGCCGATAAAGATGGCGGGGTCGACGCGGGCGTCGTTGAGGCTGACGTTCCAGTGCATGTGGGGACCGGTGGCGCGGCCGGTGGCGCCGACCCGGCCGACGATGCCGCCGCGGGGCAGGCTCTGGCCCAGCTTCACGTCCACCTTCGACATGTGACAGAACATGCTGATGAGGCCCTGGCCGTGGTCGACGAACACCGTATTGCCGTTGAAGAAGTAGTTGCCGATGAGGATGACCTTGCCAGCGGCTGGTGCCTTGATGGGAGTGCCGGCTCCGACCGCGAAGTCGAGGCCGGAGTGGGGGTTGCGCTCCTCGCCGTTGAAGAAGCGGCGCAGCCCGAAGGGACTGGAGAGCGGGCCCTGGACCGGCTTCTCAAACAGCAGGTTGCTCGGCTGAGCCGGGCTGAAGGTCTGGTAGGCGCGGGTCTGTTCGGCAAGCTCCCGGTTGATGCGGGTCATGTCTTCGGCCAGCGGATTGACCTGGCGGCTGTTCTTGAGCTTGATGTGCTGCTCACGGTAGTGCTTGGTGCCGACCGTGAAACTCAAGGTGCGGCCATCGCTGGTGGTCACCTGATGGGGGCCGGGCGCGCTCTTGAGCGGGATGCCGACGATGGCAATCCACGTCTTCCCGTCTTCCTGTACCACCAGCACAGGCTTGTCCTGATAGCGCACTGCGGGCGCCTTGGCCCCGCTTCCCAGTGGTACCACGGCCACGCCCCCCGGCACCGGGTGGTTGAGCAGGCGGCTGATAAACCCCGGTTCGGCGTGAAGCGCAGGGCTGCCGAGCAGCAGGAGAAGAAAGAAGAGGCGGCGCATGATGGCTCCATCGGATCAGGGGGAAAGCAAGAGGGGGGAGATGATGCCACATTCTGGCGGTGCTGTCCGTCAACCGTGGGCGATAAACTCGTCGGCTGCGGCCCAGAAAGACGCAACGGACACGCCATTGCAGCGAGGTGAATGCTCTGGTTGCGGGTGCCAGCCTTCCCTTCGACCTTGCCAGCCTGAGCAGGGGGCCGCTGCGCTACCGCATCTTGGGGGCGCTCGCGAGCGACAACAGCTTCACCACCAGCCAGGCCGGGTCGCGGTGGGCATGGCCGGACAGGGGCCCTGACCCCTATTCCATTCGATACCGCCATCGCGGTACCCTACTCGGCGGCGACCCAGGTCACCGACTGCAAGATGAGGCTCTCCCCGACCCGGCTGCCGGGCCAGGTAGTACGCACCGGCCCCATCATGGTCACGGTGAGCGTGTCCTGAGGAGACGCCGCTTCGCCCCTATTTTTCGACGAGGTCAATGATGAACAGTGACAGGGCCCTGCGCCACGAACCCAAACGCCATGGTATAGGACAGGGCTGGATCTGGATCCGCACCGGATTCGACATCTTCAACAAGGGGATGGGTGCCAGCGTGGCCATGATAGTGCTCTGGTTTGTGGTGGGCATCGTACTGGATCAGCTGCCGGCGGGGGGCTTGATCTCCCAGTTGCTCTACATGGTGTGGGGGGCTGGCTGGGTGGCGGTGGCGCGGCGGGGTCACCATGGCGAGGCACTGCAATTTGGCGACTTCTTTGCCGGTTTCCGCCATCGGTTGACCCCCTTGATGCTGGGGGGCCTGATGGTGCTCGGTCTCATCATGGGGATCCTGATGATCTGCGTGTTCCTGCTGCACCAGTGGGGACTCACCGGCCTGTTGTCCGCGGATCCGGGCTCCCTGGCGCTGACCCCGGAGCAGGCACAGGGCTTCCTCGTCTGTGCCCTGGTGGGATTGGCACTGTTCGTTCCCGTGCTGATGGCCATCACCTTCGCCCCCGCCCTTATCCTCTTCCATCAGGTCGGGGTCTGGCAGGCAGCCCGGCTCAGCTTCAAGGGATGTCTGCGCAACATGTGGCCCTTCCTCTGGTGGGGGCTGCTCGGGGCCGTGCTGATCTTCTTTGGCGCACTCCTGATGCTGGTGGGCCTGCTGGTGGTGCTGCCTGCCATCAACTACTCCATCTATGCCGCCTATCACGACATCTATCTGGAGGATCAGGAGGCCGAGGAGGGAGAGACCCCGGTCAAGGCATTCGGTTTCGAAGCCTGACCGGGCACATGATGGAGCAAAGAGGGGCCGCGAGGCCCCTTTTTTGTGGGGCTCGCAGGGATCAGAGAGAGGGAGGGGCTTCCTGCCACAGGGGATCGTCCGCCATCCGCTCCACGAGAAAGTCGAGGAAGCTGCGCAGCAGGGGGGACATCTGTTTGCGGGTGCCATAAACGGCATAGACGCCGAGGCGCTTGGGCTGCCACGGGGTGAGCAGGGGGACCAGGGCGCCGCTTGCCAGATGGGGCTGAACCGAGTAGGCGGGTTGCAGGCTGATCCCCGCCCCGTCCAGGGTGGCGGCCAGCAGCAGGTTGGAGATGTTGGCGCTGAGGTTGCCGCTCACCGGGACGGATTCGGGACCATCGGGCCCCAGAAACTCCCACAGGCTCTTGCCGAAATAGGTGTAGGTGAGGCAGTTGTGCAGTGCCAGATCCTGCACCTGCTGCGGCGGAGCATGGCGGGCCAGGTAGGCGGGGCTGGCGCACACCACCGAGTGGCAGGTGCCGAGCCTGCGGGCCACCAGGTTGGGATCGAGGTCGTTGGTGATGCGCAGGGCGAGATCGATTCGCTCCTCCACCAGATTGACCGTCCGGTCCAGCAGCAGGATGTCGATCGCCGTGCCGGGGTAACGGGCCAGGTAGTCGTTCGCCGCCCCGACCAGCAGGGCTTCGGAGAGAGAGTAGCTGCAGGTGATGCGCAGTTGCCCCTTGGGGGCCTCGTCATGGCGGATGGCCAGGTGTTCCATCTCTTCCCCCAGGGCCAGCATGGCTCTGGCCCGGTTCAGCGCCTCTTCTCCCGGCCCAGTCAGGCTCAGCCGGCGGGTGGTGCGGTGCAGCAATCTGGCCCCCATCCAGCGTTCCAGCTCGGCCAAGTAGCGCGACACCATGGCGCGGGACATCTCCAGTTTCTCCCCGGCGCCGCTCAGGCTGCCCTGTTCCACCACGCAGACGAAGACCCGCAATGCGGTCAGCCTATCCATCTTGTGCCCCTATATGCTCGATTTGTGCAACAGTGATGCGCCCATTATGCGGTATTTGTATCGATGGTGATGCAATAAACTGCGCTCATTCCATTAATCCACACCGATGAGCGTTATCTGATGAACAACACACTGCGTACCCTGACCCTGAGCAGCCTCCTGATGACGGGTTCCGCCCTGGCGGCCCCCCTGACCGAGACCGTCTACAACCCCGGCGAGAAGGCCATCTTCCCCGTCTCCTCCTCACTGGTAACCGGTGACAAAGAGGCCATCCTGATCGATGCCCAGTTCGATGTGCAACATGGTCAGGCGTTGGTGGACATGATCAAGAAGAGCGGCAAGAAGCTGACCACTGTCTATATCAGTGCCGGTGACCCCGACTTCTACTTCGGTCTGGAACCCGTCATGGCGGCGTTCCCGGATATCAAGGTGCTGGCCGACCAGCATGTGGTCGACCATATCAAGCAGACCAAGGATGCCAAGCTGAGCTACTGGGGCCCGATCCTGGGCAAGGATGCACCCAAGAGCCTGACCGTGCCGCAAGTGATGACGGCCAGCCACCTGACGCTGGATGGCGAGAAGATTGACATCAAAGAGATGAACACCCCGAATGCCTACCTCTGGGCCCCTTCCATCAAGACGGCCTTTGGTGGTGTGCCGGTCTACAGCGGCGTGCACGTCTGGATGGCGGACAGCCAGTCCAAGGCCGCTCGCAGCAACTGGGTCAAGGCGCTGAACAACCTGCTGGCCCTGAAACCCGAGCGTGTGGTGCCGGGTCACTTCCTGGGAACTGCGCCCAAGGGTACCGAAGCCGTGACCTTCACCCGTGACTACGTGCAGCGTTTTGAGCAGGAGCTGGCCAAGACCAAGCACTCCGGCCAGCTGATTGAAGCGCTGAAGAAGGCTTACCCCTCCCTGCCGGTCGACGATGGCCTGGCCATCGGTGCCAAGGTCAATACCGGCGAGATGAAGTGGTAACTCCCTGACGCCTACTTCCCTGTGTTTTTTTACCGGGCCCGAGGGCCCGGTTTTTTATCCAGCCTTGAAGCGAGAATGATGATGAACGAAGCGCAAATAACCCTCCATTATGTCTATGACCCCCTCTGTGGCTGGTGCTATGGCGCCGCCCCCCTGCTGAAAGCCGCTGCCGAGATCCCGGGCCTTCGCATCGAACTGCATGGGGGGGGCCTCTGGATGGGCGCCAGGCGCCAGGCCATGGGCCAGCCCCTGCGGGACTATGTGCGTCCCCATGATGAGCGCATCCACGCCCTCACCGGACAGCGCTTTGGTGAGCGCTACTTCAACGAGCTCCTGCTCAACGAGTCGCTGCTCCTTGACTCCGAGCCGCCCATACGCGCAGTGCTGGCGGTGAGCGAGCTTGGCGGCGACGGCCTTGCCTTGTTGCACCGCATCCAGGAGACCCACTACCGGGATGGGGAATGGGTCGGTTCCCCGACACAGCTGGCAGCGCTCGCGCGGGAGCAGGGGCTGACACCGGAGGCATTCGCCCTGGCCTTTGGTCGGGTCGATCTTGTGGGCCATCTGGCCACAAGCCAGGCGTGGTTGCGCCGGCTCGGCGGGCAGGGGTTCCCGACCCTGGGATTGATGCAAGGGGAGCGCGTCGTTGCGCTGCCTGTCTCCTCCTATCTGGGAGAGCCAGCGGCGTTCGCGGATCACATTGCCTCCCTGATGGGGTGAGTCTCTCGCCCATCGCCTGTGGCTTGTCAAAGGAGAGGGAGAGGGCAGACCCGTCTGCGCGCCTCCCTTGTCCCCCGCACCGTTCTTGTGCATGCTATCGGCCTCATTGAACGGCAGGATGCAGTACCTATGAACCTTCGCGATCTCGAATATCTGGTAGCGCTGGAAGAGGAGAAACACTTTCGCAAGGCCGCGGAGCGCTGCTTTGTCAGCCAGCCGACCCTGAGTGGCCAGCTGCGCAAGCTGGAAGATGAACTGGGAGTGATCCTCATCGAGCGCACCTCCCGCAAGGTGCTGTTCACGCCCGCCGGCGATGCCATGGCCCGTCAGGCGCGCAAGGTGCTCAAAGAGGCGCGAGAGCTCAAGAGCATAGGCCAGCACTTCGCCGAGCCCATGTCCGGCGAGATCCACATCGGTTTCATTCCCACCGTGGGCCCCTACCTGCTGCCCCACATCATCCAGGATCTGCGTGAACACTTCCCCAAGCTGGAGTTCTACCTCTACGAAGATCAGACCCAAGTGCTGCTCAAGCGGCTGGAGGAGGGGGAGCTGGATTGCCTCGTGCTGGCGGAGCTGGAAGGGATGGAGGGGTTTGGCGCCATCCCCCTCTATCAGGAGCCCATGTGGCTGGCCGTGCCTCAGCATCACCCGGAGGCGAGCGCCAAGGCGGTGCCCCTGCACAATCTCAAGGGCAAGAAATTGCTGATGCTGGCCGACGGTCACTGCCTGCGGGATCAGGCGCTGGGTTTCTGTTTTGCCGCGGGCATCGGTGAGGATCAGCGCTTCAAGGGCACCAGTCTGGAGACCTTGCGCAACATGGTCGCCGCTGGCAGCGGCATGACGCTGGTGCCCAGGCTCGCCGTGCCCGCCAACCCGGAGGAGGGGGGCGTCAGCTATCGCCCGGTGATCAACCCCGTGCCGGGGCGCACCATCTCCCTGCTCTATCGTCACTACTCGGTTCGCCGCCCCTGCTTCAATGAGCTGGCGGCCCGCATCTCGAGTCTGATGAAAGCCCTGCTGGGCTGACGCAGCCCGCTCGTCATCCCGAAACAAAAACCGGCGCCTGGGCGCCGGTTTTTGTTGTTTCCAGGGGGACCTAGAAGATGTCGTCGGTGGAGACGGGACCGTCTGTGGTCGCATCGTCACCGCCATACACCTGGTTGCCATCGGAGATCTGGCTCGCGTAGCGGGTGGGCTCTGTGCCCTCTTTGAAGAACTCCTCCGTGGTACTGCCATCGGCGCGATTGGTCAGCAGACCGGTTTCACGATCGATGCGGACCTGCATGATCCCTTCGGGGACCGGCATCTTGCGCTCGGGCACCTGTTGCAGAGCCGTCTTCATGAAGTCAATCCAGATGGGCTGGGCGGCACCGCCGCCAAACTCGGCCCGGCCCAGACCGCGCTGGTGGTTGTCAAAACCGATCCAGGAGGTGGCCACCAGATTCGGGGTATAACCGGAGAACCAGGCATCCCGGGATTCGTTGGTGGTCCCCGTCTTGCCCGAGATGTCGTGACGCTTGAGGTCACGGGCTGCCCGCCAGCCGGTACCACGCCAGCCATTGCCACCCCAGATGGCGGTGGTCAGGGTGTCGGTGATGAGGAAGGCGCTCTGGGCGCTGATGGTCTGCGGTGCCATGTTGTTGGGCACGACAGGATCGATGGGGCACTGGGCCTTCCAGTCTGCCGTGGTATTGGCATAGGCATCCGCGCTGTCGAGACCGGCGGCGGCCAGCACGCCGCAGTCGCGGCAGGCGGCGGCCGGGTTGGCCTCGAACAGGGGGGTGCCGAAGCTGTCGGTCACTTCGGTGATGAAGTAGGGGGTGACCTGGAAGCCGCCATTGGCCAGCACCGAGTAGCCGCGCACCACTTCCAGCGGGGTGAACTCCGCCGCACCCAGCGCCAGGGATTCGTTGGCAGAAATGTGATCACGGGCGAAGCCGAAGCGGGTCAGGCCGTCGATATAGGTATCCAGCCCGATGGCGCGCATCAGGCGGACCGACATCACGTTCTTGGACTTGGCAAGGCCGAGGCGCAAGGTGGTCGGCCCTTCATAGATGGCGGGCGAGTTCTTGGGCTGCCACATGGGGCCCTTGGCAGGATCCCACTGGTTGATCGGTGCATCGTTGATGAGGGACGCCAGGGTATAGCCCTGCTCCAGCGCGGTGGCATAGAGGAACGGTTTGATGTTGGAGCCGACCTGACGACGGGCCTGATCGACCCGGTTGAACTTGGAGAGCTCGAAGCTGAAGCCGCCGACCAGGGCCTCGATGGCGCCGTCTTGCGGGTTCATGGCCACCAGGGCGGCGTTGACGTCGGGGATCTGGGAGAGCAGCAACTCTTCCCCTTTCTCCCTGACCCAGATCTGGGCGCCGACTTTGAGCACATCCCGCGCCGATTTCGGGGCAAAGCCCTGGCGATCGTCGGTGATGAAGGCACGCGCCCACTTGATGCCATTCCAGCCCAGTTCGGCCTGTTTGCCATTTTTGAGCACCAGGGTGGCGCTCTTGTCGCCGAGCTGGGTGACCACGGCGGCCATCAGGGGCTGATAGGTCGGCTGCTTGGCCAGATGGGCCATGATCTGCTCGTAGTCCCAGGCCGTTTCACCGGCTTTCCACAGCAAGGCGGTCGGGCCACGGTAGCCGTGGCGGGTGTCGTAGTCGAAGACACCGTCCAGCAACGCCTGATGGGCGGCGCGCTGACGCTTGGCGGTGACGGTGGTGTAGACATGCAGCCCCATGGTGTAGGCATCTTCACCAAACTGCTCCACCATCTTTTGGCGCACCATCTCGCTCAGATAGGGGGCGTTCAGCGTAGTTTCGGCACCGTGAAAACGGGCCTTGACCGGCATCTTGGAGGCTTCGTCATACTGGGCCTGGGTGATCTTGCCGGTTTCCAGCATGCGACCCAGTACCACGTTGCGGCGAGCGAAGGCGCGCTCCGGGGAGCGGATCGGGTTCAGCATGGAGGGTGCCTTGGGGAGACCCGCGATGATGGCGATCTCGTCCAGGGTCAGATCCTTGACCTCCTTGCCGAAGTAGACCTGGGCGGCCGCGCCGACCCCGAATGCCCGGTAGCCGAGGGGGATCTTGTTGAGATAGAGGGTGAGGATCTCGTCCTTGGAGAGGTTCTGCTCGATGCGCCAGGCGAGGAACACTTCCTTGATCTTGCGTACAAGAGTCTTCTCGTTGCTCAGGAAGAAGTTGCGGGCCACCTGCTGGGTAATGGTACTGGCGCCCTGACGCGCCTGGCCGGAGACGGCCCAGACGGTGGCGGCACGGATGATGCCGATGGGGTCAATGCCCGGGTGCTCATAGAAGCGGGCATCTTCGGTGGCGAGTACGGCATCGATCATGGACTGGGGAATTTCGTCCAGCCGCAGGGGGATGCGACGAATTTCGCCAAACTGGGAGATCAATTCCCCGTCCCGGCTGTAGACCTTCATGGGGGTAGCCAGTTTGACATCGCGCAGGGCGCTGACGTCCGGCAACTGGGGCTTGATGTAGAAGTAGATGCCGATGAGGCTGGCAACGCCCAGCACAGCACCCAGCATCATGACAATAAACAGGCGAACGAGCCATTTCAGCATGGAAGAACTACCAATCGTCTTAAAATTAGCCAACGGGCGCAGAGTATAGCCTTTTTACCCTCGCGGATTCGAGGTTTTCCTGTCCGCAAACAGGCGACCCCGAGAAGAGGCGGGAGGGTAGCACTCCAGGGCACAATTACCAAGGGGGCCGCAATCAAGGCCGAAAGGAGAGGGGCGTCAACTTTTGACACAAACTTTATGACATTGATAGATAGAGCATTATATTGAGTTAAGCCGTCACATCATGACGCGCTGTCCTACAATAAGTCCGAAAACCCAATAACGCATGGATGTGTATATGTTTGGGCTATTAAGTAAGGGATCCCTCGTCTCCATGGCGGGCATTGATTTTGGCAGTCAAACCATCAAGGCCGTCACCATCAGCGGACGTCCCGGCAAGGTGCACCTCGGTTCGGTTGCCGAGATCCCCATGCCAAGAGGAACGCTGGTCGACTATCAACTTCAGGACATTGAACGGGTCAGTCAGTCCCTCAAGTCGCTCAAGCGGCTCGTGCAAGGGGATTGCCAGAACGTGGCCACGGCCGTGACCGGTTCCAATGTCATCACCAAGATCATTCAGGTCGATACCAACATCAACGAGAGCGAGCTGGAGAACCAGGTTCACCTGGAGGCAGAGCAGCTCATCCCCTTTCCCCTCGATGAAGTGAGCCTGGATTTTGAAATCCTCGGGATGGCGGGCGACAACGGGCGTCAGGAGGTCCTGCTCAGTGCCGCGCGGACCGAGAGCGTCAGTGGCCGGGTCAGTGCCCTGACGGAGGCTGGCATGACGACCATGGTGGTGGATGTGGGGGCCCATGCGCTCGGACGCGCCGTGCTGGCCTGCCTGCCCGACCTGCAAACCTCGGAGAAACCGGTTGGCATCGTTGACATCGGTGCCAGCGCCCTGACTTTCGCCGCCCTGCTACGGGGCCAGGTCATCTATTCCCGGTTGCAGATTTTTGGTGGTGATCAATACAGCCAGGCATTGGCCTCTTTTTAGGTTCTTCGCGGGATCTTGGGGAAGTGGAAGTTGACAGACAGGGTGCTGGTAAACTGGCTGTCTCCAAACACACCACCACCATCACCCTGCTGTCGCCGTGCATCATATTGATATTGCCTCCTTCTGGCCAGGTTATACCGTCATCGCCCAAGCGCTTTCTGCCAACCATCACACCCTGTTTACCCTTGAGCCTCGCGCCGACTTCTTGCCCCGTTGTCGCCCAGGGCGGGATCGCACTTTGTTAATGAAATTTGAACAGGCAGATCGTCTGTGATCTAATCGCGTCTCCATGCAGGA